>DASRHX010000409.1:0-2546 GCA_035650295.1 Bryobacteraceae bacterium
GTTTTGCGGCGTCGGCTGCGGTCAGGTCGTCGCGACCCGCGAGGGCAAGGTCATCAACATCGAGGGCGATCCCGGCCACCCGATCAGCGAAGGCACGTTGTGCAGCAAGGGAGCTTCCGGAATCCAGGTGGTGAACAACTCGCGGCGCTTGCAGAAAGTTCTCTATCGCGCGCCGGGCGGCAAGGCGTGGGAGGAAAAAAGCTGGGACTGGACCCTGGAGCGGATCGCCGCGCGAGTCAAAGAAACCCGCGATAAAACGTTCAAGACATCAGTAGAAGGGCGCGTGGTAAATCGCACGGAGGCGATTGCTTGTCTCGGCGGCTCGGCGCTGGACAACGAGGAGGCTTATCTTCTCGTGAAACTGATGAGGGCACTTGGCCTGGTGTACGTCGAACACCAGGCCCGGCTCTGACACAGCTCCTCGGTCGCCGGTCTGGCGGCCTCATTCGGCAGAGGGGCGATGACGAATCACTGGATCGACATGCTGAACGCCAACGTCGTCCTGATCATGGGCGGAAACCCGGCGGAAGATCACCCGATCGCAATGAACTGGCTGGCGCGCGCCAAGGAGCGCGGCACCTATATCCTGCACGTCGACCCGCGTTTCAATCGCACCAGCTCGATAGCGGACGTGTTCGCCAAACTGCGCTCGGGAACCGACATCGCTTTCGTCGGCGGCATGATCAACTACGCCATCGAGCATAACCGCATTCAGGAGGAGTCCGTGCGCGAGTACACCAACGCCTCCTGGATCGTCGGCGACGGCTACGGCTTCACGGACGGGCTGTTTGCCGGGTACGATCCAAAAACCAGACGCTACGATAAATCCCAGTGGACCTATGCGCAGGACGGGCAGGGACGGCCGCGGCGCGATCCCACGCTCAAACATCCCCGTTGCGTGTTTCAACTATTGAAGCAGCACTTCTCGCGCTACGACGCCGACGCGGTGTGCCGGATCACGGGCACGCCGAAAGAAAACTACCTGCGGGTTTGTGATCTCTATACCGGGACCTATGCTCCCGACCGCGCCGGCACTTGGCTGTATGCCATGGGGACGGCGCAGCACAGCCACGGCACGCAGAACATTCGCTCTTACTCCATCCTGCAACTACTGCTCGGTAACATCGGGGTCGCCGGCGGCGGCGTCAACGCGATGCGCGGCGAATCCAACGTGCAGGGATCCACGGATCAGGGGCTGAACTACGACGGCTTGCCTGGATACCTGCGGCTTCCGGTCGAGGCTGATACGGATTTGAAAACCTATCTCTCACGGGTGACGCCGATCAGCCACGATCCTGGCAACAGCGCCAACTGGCTGCAGAACACGCCGAAGTATGTCGTGAGTTTGCTGAAGGCGTGGTGGGGAGAGCAGGCCACGAGCGAGAATGAATTTGCTTTTAATTACCTGCCGAAGCTTGGCGCCGGATTCGAGGGACAGGGTTATGCTTTCCTCCCGCTTACCCACGCCATGCTGGCCGGCGAAGTGAAAGGACTTTTCTGCTTCGGTCAGAACCCAGCGGTGGGTGGCGCCAACGCGCGGTTGATACGCGCCGGTCTCGATAAGCTCGAATGGATGGTGGTCGCCGACTTGTTCGAGCATGAGACCGCGAGCTTCTGGAAGCGGCCGGGCGCCGATCCGGCGCGGATCCCCACAGAAGTCTTCGTTCTACCCGCCACCTCCGGCGTCGAGAAAGAGGGCAGCATCGTCAACAGCGGCCGCTGGGTGCAGTGGCGCTACCAGGCGATCAAGCCCATCGCCAACTGCCGCCCCGACCTCGATATCGTCGATGGCCTGGCCAAGGCGATGAAGCGCGCCTACGAGAAAGACGGAGTGTTCCCGGAGCCAATCCGCCATCTTGCGTGGGACTATGGAGATCACGCCGATCCTCATCGAGTTGCCCGCGAATTGAACGGACGTTTCCTGGTTGACGTCGCGGAAAAAGACGGCAAGACCTTTGCCGCCGGCAAGCAGGTGCCAAGTTTCGCGCAGCTGCGCGACGACGGCAGCACCATGTCTGGCAACTGGATTTACTGCGGCGGCTACACCGAAGAAGGCAACCTGGCCGCGCGCCGCGAGATGACGGACGCGCCCAACGGCATTCAGCTCTATCCGAACTGGGCCTGGGTGTGGCCGATGAATCGGCGCATTCTCTACAACCGCGCATCAGTCAATCGTAAAGGCGAGCCGTTTAATCCACGCAAATGGGTTATCCGTTGGGACGCTGAAAATAAAAAATGGGAAGGCGATGTTGCCGATGGCGCGATGCCGCCGGGGGAGACCAATCCCTTTATCATGCTGGCGTCGGGGGTCGGGCAGCTCTACTCGCCGGACCTTGTGGATGGGCCATTCCCCGAACATTACGAGCCGGTGGAGAGCCCGGTGAAAAATCCATTCTCGACCATCCAGTCGAGTCCGTGCGCGCAGATCTGGCAGTCCACCGAATTCGATCGTTACGGCACACCCGATGTTTTTCCGATCGTCGCCACGACTTATCGAGTTTCCGAGCACTGGCAGACCGGCGCGATGAGCCGCAACATGCCATGGC
>DASRHX010000410.1:0-2465 GCA_035650295.1 Bryobacteraceae bacterium
CGGAAGGTTGGATGTCGAGCAGAAGCCAGTGGCTGGCGGGTCCCTGGTCGTTTCGCAGCAAGCGCGCCGGACCATTGTTGTTCGACACGAGAATGTCGATGTCGCCATCGTTGTCGATGTCGCCGAACGCCGCGCCGCGGCTGACCTCTTCCAGTTGCATCGCCGCGCCAGCACCGGCAGTGACATCGGCGAACGCGTTCCCTTCCCTGCCCTGCAGAATTTGATTCCGCTGCCGAAAACTGTCGAGGTTGGGCCCGTCACGAGTAACACTACCATTGGCCACGAACAAGTCGATCCGACCGTCGTGGTCGAAGTCGAACCAGCCGACGCCAAAACCCGTGAATGGGTATGTTGCGGAACGGACACCCGCGGAGAGCGAGGCGTCGGTGAACTGCCCCGGCCGGTCGCGGCGAAAAACGCTCGCGCCTTCGTGTTTGAGATTGAGGACCAAAAGATCCTCATCGCCATCAGCGTCGTAGTCGGCTGCCGCGACGCCCATGCCGGCCTTGGCGATACCGTCTTCGCTGAGAGCGGCGCCCGAGAGCAGGCCCTCCTCACGAAATGTGCCGTTTTTGTTGTTGATCCACAGCAGATTCGCCATGGAGTCGTTGGCGACGAAGAGGTCGGGCCACGAGTCGTCGTTTGCGTCAATTACAGCGACACCCAGGCCAGGACCCCTCGCGGACGTGATACCGGCGGAAGCCGAAACATCGCGGAAACGGCCGTCTCCTTCATTGCGGTAGAGAGCAGCGGCGACGGGATGGTAGGCCCGCGGCGTGCAATAGTCCGGCAAGCCGGCGGGAGTGGAGCAGCGGATGTGATTGCGATAGGTGAAGTCGACGTAGTGGAGAACAAATAGGTCGAGGCGGCCATCTCGATCGTAGTCGAGGAAGACGGAACTGGTGGACCATCGGGCATCGCCGACGCCGGCGCGCGTGGTTGCGTCGCTGAATCGATTGGCGCCGGCATTACGCAGCAGCAAATCGTTGCCAAACTGGCTGATAAAGAGGTCCGTGAGCCCATCGCCATCGAAGTCGCCGGTCGCGACGCCCATGCCGTAGCCCTTTGCGCCGCCAAGCGCGCCATCCAGTTTGGTGAAGTGGAGCCTGCCCGATGGGATGAGATCATTGCGGAACAACTCGTGCGGACCGCCGCTGCTTTGGACAAGGACGACGTCAAGATCGCCATCGATGTCAGTATCGGCGAGGGCGCATCCGGCGCCCATGATTTCAGGCATGTGGAACTCACCCTTTAGACCGGGATCGTGGCGAAACTCGATGCCGGCTTGCAAGGCGATTTCCGTGAACCAGCCGTTCGCTGGCGTCTTGCTGGCACGTTCGGCGCAACCACTCAGGAGGACGGCCACAAGCGCGGCCGCGCGCCTCATCGCGCACCCTGCGCGCCAAGTTGTCGCAGGTCGCGTTCGATCATCGCGGAGAGCGGAGCCTGCCCCAAGCGCCCAGCCAGGGCGCGTGCGCGTTTGAGCGAGACCGCTGCCGCGGCAGGGTCTCCTGCGCGGCCCTGCGCAATGCCGAGGGCGTAAAGATAGCCAGGAGTAGCTTCATCTTCAGGGGTGAGAGTCTGTTCGAAGTGTGCGATGGCCTTGGCGTATTGGCGCTGATTAGCGAGGATGCGGCCGAGATGAAAATGAGCCAGGCGGTTGGTCCGATCGACCGCGAGAGCCTGCTCGAAGTGGCGCATGGCGGCCGTTCCATCGCCGCGTTCCATAAACAGAAAGCCCAAGTTGGTATGCGCGCCGGAATGCTGCGGATTGGAGGTGAGGGCCTTTTCAAAAGCGGCAACGGCTTCGGAGCGGCGTCCCGACTGGAAACATAAGATCCCGTAGTTGTAGTGGGCATCGGCAAGGCCGCTTCCGGTTGCAAGTGCGGCTCGATAAGCCCCCTCGGCGAGACTCGGCTTTCCGGCGCGGGCATAGAGGCTAATCAGGTTCGAATGCGCCTGCGCGGAGTCGGGGTCGATGGCGAGGGCGCGCCGATGCGCTTCGATCGCTTCCTCGATCTTCCCTTCCCGGTCGAGCCGTGCACCCGCACGCAGGTAACGCGCGGCGCTCTGGCTCAACTCGCCAATTTCAGCCATCAGCGGATCATTCACCTGCGGTGCGCTCCGCTCGTGGAATTGAGCCATTCGCATGTGATGGGCCGCCTGATCGAGCCTTCCGGCTTTGCGCAGTTCGTTGGCCAGCGTAAAGTGTGCGGCGCCAAACTCGGGTGCGGCCGCGCAGGCCGATTCCAACGTGCTGAGTGCATCGGCCGCCTTGCCGCGCGCGGAGAGGACACGGCCAAGCCCGTGAAGCAGGATCGCGTCGCGCGGCTGATCGCCAAGGAGTTTCCGGTAGGCCGCCTCACTTGCCTCCAGGCGGCCAGTCTGCCAGAGAAGGTCCGCCTGGCGAACCAGGGATGGCCGGTCGCTCGGGTCGATGGCAAGCGCGCGATTGACGGCCGCCA
>DASRHX010000411.1:0-2750 GCA_035650295.1 Bryobacteraceae bacterium
TTCTCCGTCAGTACCACACCCACGCCCGCCGTGAGCCCGCGCTGGTTGATCGTGCTGCCGATGCCTTGCTTCACGACCTCAGCATCGCCAGCGGCGGCAGCCGCGACGGTGACGGAACTGGAGCCTGCGCTGGTCGATGGCACACACAGGAGTAGCCCAGTCAGCGGCTCATAAGTGCAGGTCAACGCACCGAATGCGGGAGCGGCCAGCAAGAACGCAAGAAGGATGAATCGTTTCAGCATGGCAGATCCTTAGTTGTAGGCAAGCGTGGCGCGGTTGTCGCAGATCAGGCCAGCGGAGGTGGTCCTGATGCCGTTCTGTTTGGCCGTCAGGTTCCCGGAACCGTCGAACGTCATGCGAACCACGGACCAGATCGACGCCGATGTGCGTGGGGCCGTGGTCGCGACGGTTACTCCGGTCGTGTAGGTGGCGTCGGTCACGTTCGCCGTAGTGATCGTGAAGCTGTTGGCATCCGGCACGGTGGCGATAATGTAACTGGTGTTCAGATCGGCATCCGATGCGCCCGCGACAGTAACTCTGTTGCCGACGGCCAGTCCATGCGCCGTCCAGTTCACGGTGGCGGCGTTCGACGAGTCGACGATGTTCGTCATCGTTGCGCCGGCAACACTGGCCGTGTAGGTAGGCTGCCTCGTCTCCGCCGTGCAGAAATAGTTCGTCGTGGCGCTTGGGAAGAACCCGAGCACGGTGGCGGGACGACCGTTCGGAAGTTGCCCAATCGTCACCGATGGCCCGTCCTGTTGCTGGGCGAGCGTCATGAAGGCGCACGTCAGCGCCAGCGCAATGATGCGAAACATTGCGACCTCCTTAGAATTTGTTGGTGATTACTGTTTGCGTTGGCCCGGAGGCACCCACTCCTCCAGTGGCTCTGATTGCGCGGCTACTGGCGGCGTCCATTCCTCTAGGGGTTCTTGCTGTGAAGTTGATTGCGACTGTTCGCGCTGGGATGTTCCGAGAATCCGCCCGACAGCCCCCGCCGCAGGGCTGCCGAGCTTCAAGCTAACCGGCTTCGGCGGAAGCGTGAGGCGGCGCGCTAGATTGGGGTCGGTGAATTTCTTTGCCGCAAGGTACGGGATACCCGTGGTCTCCGCTGCGTACTTTCCGAGCGCTAGCGCGCCTGCGGCCATTGCGCTCGGGATACCCTTAGCGGTCTGCAGCGCTTCGAGCGCCTGAGCCGTTCCCGACGTGTTGAATACCTCGTCGAGCGTGATCGCGCGGCCAACCTTGTTCAGCTTTGAGAGTTGGTCGGCCACATTGCTGCCGAGAACTGCGGGGATCGTTTCGCGGTAGTCCTCTTGGAAGCGATCGAGCGTTCGGGGGTTCACGAATCGCTCGTCGCCAAGGGCTTTGCTCTCGGTCTTGGCCTTATCGAGCAGCGCGCCGCCGAAGGCGCGCTGCGCTTGTGGACGCACGCCAGCTTCCTGCATGAGATCCAGCGATGCCCGTGCTGTCTTGGGAGCGCCAGCGGGGAACATGGCCTCCATGACTTGATTTGACTTCCCGCTATCGATGGCGCGAGTGGTGGGGCTTCCGTACAGCCGCCCCTCTTGCCGCGCTAGATCCGGTAGAAGTTCCGGCGGTTGCCATGCGGCTCCATACGGCTGCGCCGCGCCGCCCTGCGGCCTCATCCGCAAAGAAGGCGGGAGTGGCGAACCAAACAACTCGCCACCATACTGCTTCAGGTTCTCAGCTATCCGCGTCGGCGATAGCCGCATCTCCCCAGTGCCCGTATCGACCATGGAGCGCTGCGCAGCGTCGTCCACGATAGAGCGCCGAAGCATGGGCAGCGCTGGCGGTCCCGACGGCTTGCCAATATCCGATACGATCTCGTTTGAAAGTGCTTTCTGCGATCCTTGTGCGAGTGTGGGAGATTGCGCCAACTGCGTCGGGATATTCTCCGGTAAATCGGTTTGGGCGATACGTCCAGCAGCTTCGTTCCCTGGCTTGCCGTAGGTTTGCGGCGGCCGGAGCGCCTCCATCTTCTTCCGGTAAACCGCGTTCGTATCCTTCAACTTCTGGTGGAGCGCGGCGGTTTCCGGCGTGGCGCCCAGAGATTGCTCCAGCGAGTTGTCGAGCCCGTCGATCAGTGAATAGATGGCCCGCTTCTTTTCCGCAGACGCGGAATCGTTCATGCCCCGCGCAAGATTGAGTAGCCGCGACCGCGTGTTGAGTGCCTGCTCCAGTGTGACCGCAGTGCTCTGTTTGGCTTCACCAGCGGCCTGTGCCCGCACCATCTCCTGAAGTTTCGGATTCAGCGCGGAAAACGAATCGGCACCCATCGACTTCGCGAGCGCGTCCAGGGTTTCCATCTCGCCGCCGCTTGAGGTGATCGAAGCAGCGGAGCGCAGTTTGCCCATCGAGCCCTGATCGAACACGGAGTTACGCAGCGGCATGTCGGGGAAGGTTTGCAGCACCTCCTGCGCTTGCTCGGACATCGGCGTCAGATCGACTTCGACGCCCTTGCCTTCGTCGCGAATTGCACCATACGCTTTCTTAGCCCACGCTCGAACCGTGTTTTGGTTTTCGGCGAGCTTGTCTTTCGCGGCAAGGCCAGCGGTTTGCTTGCTGACCGGGACCGGATGTAATTGCGTAGCCGCTCTTTCGACCGCCTCCGTGGTGGTCTTGTTCAGTTCATTGCGAAGCGACCTGATTCCCTGTTCGGCCAGTTCAGCAAACTGTTCTTGCGTCACGGCCCCCTTGTGAACCTGATCCAGTACGGAGTTCATGCCTTC
>DASRHX010000412.1:0-2767 GCA_035650295.1 Bryobacteraceae bacterium
TCCGTCAAAGCCGCTCTCTACAAACCCGACTCCGGCCCCGCTCCTCGCACCGCCATCCTCATCGCTCACCGTACTTCGAACTTCCTCTCCCACATCGGCGCCATCGAACTATCCCGCCGCGGCTTCCTCGTCCTCGCCATGAACCCCCGCTCGGACAACAACGAGGCGGCCGTCAAATGGGAAGAAAACGCGCTCGACATCCGCTCCGGCGTCGAGTTCCTGCGGCGCCACCCTGGCATCGCCAAGGTCATTCTCTTCGCCCACAGCGGTGGCGGCCCCACCATGAGCTTCTATCAGGCCGTCGCAGAAAACGGCCCCACTTACTGCCAGGGCGCAAATAAAATCGTCCAGTGCGGCAACGATCTCGCCAACTTACCCAAAGCCGACGGCATCGTCTTTGTCGACGCCCACCCCGGTAACTCGGTCAACGGCCTTCGTAGCCTGAATCCCGCGCTCCTTACCGAAGGCGACCGAAAGCGTGTCGACCCTCAACTCGATCCCTTCAGCCCCAAGAACGGCTTCAATCCCAACGGCCCTTCCACATACTCGCCTGACTTCCAGAAGAAGTATTTCCAGGCGCAAGCCGCCCGCATGAACCGCCTCATCGCCACCGCGCAGCGCCGCCTACGCGACACCGGCGACGACGTCTTCCCCATCGTCCGAGGCCAAGGCGCGCGCCTCATGGAATTCGACCCCTCTATTCACCACCGCACCGTCGCCCCGCGCAAGCTCCTCCGCAACGACGGCACGGTCGCCACTCAAATCGTCGAAAGCGTCCGCCCCGCCACTCGCGCCACACCCCAGCAAAACGCCACGTTCAACGGCGGGACCAGGCTGCTCACGCTCACCTCGTTCCTCAGCGCCAACGCCATTCGCGCCAATGACTCGATGGACTCCATCGATTGGTGCTCCAGTAACAACTCCGTCCCCTGCGCGCTCGCCAAAATCTCCGTGCCCATCCTCATCACCGCCATGGGCGCGCACTATTTCATCCGCGACAACGAGATCCACTACGAAATGGCCGCCAGCAAAGACAAGGACTTCATCGTCATCGAAGGCGCCACGCACGGCATCACACCATGCGCGGCCTGTAAAAAAACTCCGGGTCAGTATTCAAATGTGACGAAGAACTGGGCCAACTACGTCCAACAGTGGATCAACGCCCGCTACTAGGCTGCACCGCAAACCACGTCTGGCAATCGAACGGCACCTTATCCGCCACCCCCACGCCCGCCGCGCTTAGCTCGTCGAAGAACCTCAACTTCCCCGCCTCCTGCACCAACACTTTCTCCACGCTCGCCAACCGGATATCCAACCCACGCGCCGCGAACACCCGACGCAATTCCTCATAGACGCGCGCTCCCTCCATCGTCTTGCGCGCCCACGCATTGACGTCGCCCGTCTTCGGCCTCCCTTTCACCACGTCCCAATCCTCCGACCGCCTCGCCGCGACCGCGAGCCTCGAAGCCATCGTCGCCTCCCGCGCTCCGTCCGGATACAACCGCCCCCACATCAGCGTGTGGAACGTCCCCACCTTCTCGAGCAACTTCGCAATCAACGGAGCCTGCTCCGCCAACCCCAACGCACAATCCGCTCGATGCCGCACCACCCCCAAATTCGCCTCTGTCCGAAACACAGTCCAGGTGATCCGGCAGTCTCCCGACTTGATCGTGTAGCGCGTCTCTCTCGATGCATCGTCCTCTTCCACCGACACCGGCGGCGAAGCGCTCACCGGTGCAGGCGCGCGGCCGCGATCGCCACAACCGCCGAGCAGCGTCACGAGCGCGGTCAGACTTCCCACGACTTTACAATTCACGGCCAATCAGCTCCGCCGCGCCAGTAGTTCCTCGCCAGACTGCAGGAACACCAGCAGCCGGTCGATATCCACCAGCACCCATGTAGCCATCTTCGAATCGCAGGTGCAAAGCAACCTCGGAAAACGCCGGTCCGGCAACTGAACTGAGGAATCCGCACGGGTCTGATCAAAAGGTTGGAACGCAAGTCCCGACGTCACTGGCGCCGCCAGGACCGAACGATACGTAAAGTCGTAGTCCATTTGAAATCGGTGCCGGCAGCTGCCACCGCTCCATTCGGTTTCTCCGTTGGGCGAAGTCATCCGAATCGCATCGCGCGAAATGGTGAAGGCATATCCGCCAGGCGCCTCCCAGCGTCCCGTCAGCCGGTCAGGAAGCGCGTCCTCGCCCCGATCGTCGCCGCGCAGCCAGAGTTTCGTGCGCACATAGGTGCGGGCGCCCAACCAACCGTTCTTCCAATCACGCTCGTTCGACTTCTCCGGCATCGAGCAAGCGAAGAAAAGCACAAATAGCAGCAAAGCGATTCCGGCCGGAACCATTCTCCACTGCGGTGAAAAGCTCGCTGGCGCCTTCCAGGCCAAGCCACCGAAAACGAGCAGGCTCGCGTTGACCAGCCAGAACCCGCCCCATTGCAAGTACCAGAAAACCTCGGTCCAGTCGAAGAACGATCCCTGGGCGGCCTGAAAAAACTGCCAGGGGTTCGTGAAACCCAGCAGCACAACACCCAGCACGAGCAGAATCAGTCCCAACCAGTACATGCCGCACGCAGCCTTCGTCCATACAGGCGAAATCCAGCGTGGAATGAGCGCACGAAACCTGAGCCTGCTTCAAACCACCGGAGAAGTTCCTCTGCCACGAGCCCGTGCTGGTTCCTTCTCCACCACGGGCCCGTGCGCGCATCAACACGATGCCGGCACTCCTGGGTAGGTCAGGATTGCCGCTCCTCCTTAGCT
>DASRHX010000413.1:0-4223 GCA_035650295.1 Bryobacteraceae bacterium
TGTCAGCGCCGTCACCAAATCGGGTGGCAACAGCTTCCATGGCGACCTTCACTACTACTTCTCGGGCAGCCCGTTGAGCGCGGCGAACCGGAAGCGCCTGCTTCTGAGCCCGAGCAACGACACGACAACCGCCCACTACCAGGACGAGAAGCAGAAGAGCCGCTTCCACGAAATCGGCTATTCGCTCGGCGGGTATTTCGTTAAGAACCGGCTGTACTTCTTTAGCGCGGGATCGCCCAACTATGGCGACCGAACCAACAATTACAAGTTCTCCAACGGAACAGAAACCGGTTCCATCGATTCGAACACCACGCGGCACATGCTGTTCAACAAGCTGTCTTTCGACATCACTAAGAGCTTGCGCGGCAGCATGCACTGGTTGTGGACGCCTACCAAGCAGGAAGGTACGCTGCCTGGATACAACGGCGAGTGCCCGAACTGCCTGACTTCGTCGCTTGCAGCGAACAACATTCGCACCACGCAGGGCTTCTTTGCGCCTCAGTCGAATTACGGCGCGCAGTTGGACTGGGCCGCTTCCGCGACCACATTGCTTTCGGTTCGTGGCGGCCGCTTTTGGGATAACTATAAGGACACCGGCCTTCCGGACATCACTCCTGTGCAGTACTCCACGCCTTCGATCGGCTTGGCGGGAGTTCCGCCTGCCCTCCAGGGTCCGACAAACTCCTTCAACACGCCGCGCATAGCGCGTTCGCAACGCGATATCGTGACGCGCACGTATGTCCAGGGCGATTTCAGCCAGTACTTCCGGGCGCTGGGCTCGCATAACTTCAAGGCGGGCGTCGGCACGCAGAAGAACGTGAACAACGTGTTCCAGGACTATCCCACCGGTGGATACATCAACATCTTCTGGGACCGCGCCTTTACCTCGTCGGTTCCAGGCGTTCCGGCCAACCAGCGCGGCCAGTACGGCTACTACGAGTTTCATGAGTTCGGCACTGGCGGCACCACCGGCGGAAGCATCAACAACGTCTACTTCCAGGACAACTGGCGCATTCATCCGCGCCTCACGTTGAACCTCGGGCTGCGGCTCGAATCGGAGCGCGTGCCTTCCTTCCAGCGCAACGTCAAGGACTATGCCTTTCAGTTCGGCTGGGGCGACAAGATCGCTCCCCGCCTTGGCGCGTCGTTTGACGTATTCGGCACTGGAAAGCTGAAGGTCTACGGAAGCTGGGGCCGTTACTACGATTGGGTGAAGTACGAACTGGCCCGCGGGACCTTCGGCGGTGACTACTGGCGCGTCCGCTATCACGCGCTCGATTCGCCTAACGTCTTCGACCTGAATAGCAAGAACCTCCCCGGCCGCGATCTCTGGAATCCCGCCGTTACGGATTCATTCCGCAACCGCCGCGTGACGGGTTTCGACACCATCGATCCGCAAATCAAGCCCATGGGCAGCGAGTTAGTCAACGCCGGGTTTGAGTACGAGATCGCCTCTCAAATGGTTTTCCGCACGGCTTACGTCCGGAATACCTTGATTCGCACGATCGAGGACTTAGGCGTGCTGGTGGATGGCGACGAAGTGTACTACTATGCCAACCCAGGTCTGGGCGGCGCGACCGTCACACCCACTTCCGGCGCAACCGCTCCGTTCCCCACTCCTAAGGCCGTTCGTAACTACAATGCCCTCGAGATGCAGTTGACCAAGCGCTTCGGCTCCTGGTTCGGCAGCGCCAGCTACGTCTACTCGCGGCTGCGCGGCAACTACTCGGGCCTCGCTGCTTCGGAAGAGGTCCGCACCGGCGCGGATGGCGCAGGCATCTTTGGCCTCGATCAACAGAGCGCCGGTGTGATTGCGCGTCCGGGCGGCAATGCCAACCGCGCCTGGGACATCGACGAACTGTTGTGGGATTCCAAGGGTAACCTCGATCCCCAGGGTCCGCTCCCCACGGATCGTCCGCACGTCTTCAAGCTCTACGGCTCGAAGAGCTTTAAGTGGGGCGACCGCCAGGGCACCGACCTCGGCGTGTTCTTCTACGGTGGCTCCGGCACGCCGCTCACCACGCTCCTGAACACCACCAACGGCACGCAGGTGTTCGTGAACGGCCGTGGCGATCTGGGCCGCACTAAGTTCCTCACGCAAACCGATCTGGTCGTGGGCCACGAGGTCAGCGTGACCGAAGGCAAGAAGTTGCGCTTCGAGTTCAACGCGCAGAACCTCTTCAATCAGAAGACCTCGCGCAGTAGGTGGACGCAGTTGAATCGTGCCCGCACCAGCGCGGAGCCGAACTTGGCCCCGATCAACTTGAAGAATGGCTACGACTACAACGCCCTGATCGGCCGCACGTCGGAAGGCGCCAAGGCGTTCAGCCCGCTGTTTGGGCTGGACGATTGGTTCAACCCCGGTTTCACAGGCCGCTTCCTGGTGAAGTTCATCTTTTAAGAGACCACATCGCGCACAACGTACCCTCGCCGCCTACGGGCGGCGGGGACTGTGCGCTTCGAACATGGCAGTAACGCCCCCGGCTACGGCCGGGGGTTTGTTATTTCGGGGCCGTGAGGGACCGAATGACCAACACATCCGCGAGCGACGGAATCGCCCCATTGCTGGTGGTCAATTCGTAAACCGTCAAAGTGTTCGCTGGTGCCGGCACTGCGGCCGCTACCGTGTGCTGATCCGCTGAGGAATAGTCGAAGAAGGCTGCGTTGCCGAAAGCCATGGGAATCGTGACGCATTCGCGGAACGTCGCGCCGGCCTGGCGCGCGGCGGCGGCCATGGATTCCAGAATTGCCTCGGCGTGATCGGCTGCCTCGAATGAGTCTTCCGGAAGGGGATATACCGTGATCGTGAAACTCCGCGTGTGGTGTGCCGTTGATTGGTCGCGAGGCAGATATTCCGTTAGATAATGCGCGCCGTTCGCGCGTTTCCCCTGGGAAACTTTTTGCGAACATCCCAAACTGGAAGCGAGCGAGTCCCATCCGACCGGCGTGAACGTACCGAGGGCGGAGGTATCGGAAAGGATCATCGTCTGGAGTTAGCCCTCATAAGAGGTAGCGATAATAACATTGGACGGGGATCATCCCGAACGAATTTAACTTTTGGCGTGCCGTGGTGAGGGAACATTGGGAGAAACGATGACGGGACGAGTCGTGCAGGTGAGTTTGGGGCCTGGCGGAGTGCCGAACCATGCCGTGACGGAAGCACGTGTCATAGCGGCAGGTTTGGAGGGCGACCGCTTCCGCCACCCGAACATCCACGGATTGCCGCATCAGGCGGTTCTGCTGGTGACGGGCGAAGGGCTGGAGGAACTGAAGAGCGAGGGCTACCCGTTGTTTTGGGGAGCGCTGGGCGAAAATCTGACGACACAAGGGATCGACCGCCATTCAATTCATCCCGGGCAGCGGTGGCGCGTGGGAAGTCAGGTGATCCTGGAAATCACGAAACGCCGCGCTCCTTGTGCGACGCTGGACGTTTATGGAACGACCCTGCGTAACAGCATATTCGACGACCGCGTGAACCAGGGTGACACGGGGTCGCCGCGATGGGGATTGAGCGGTGTGTATGCGCGGGTAATTGAAGGCGGCCTCGTCAGGCCAGGCGATCCCATATCGCTGGCCGAACAGGACGTCTGAGCGGAATAAGGGGGACAGCCTTAGGAGCGGGAAGAAAGGCATCTCAACTAGGGATGGAAGCATGAGAAGTTCGATAGACTAGCGGCAGAGGGAGCACCACGGTTGTGCAACCTTCCGCGGGAAAGAGTCCCACGAGCACCGCGTATGTTGCGCCTCGCCGATATCCACGTGTTTCGAGACAGGGCAAGAGCGAAAGCGAACGCCGTTTCGCTCAGCGACGAACTGAATCCAGCCATGCAGGAACGGTTGCGCCTGCTCTTGTCGCGTAGCGCGGACCCGGACAGCGTATTGCACTATCTGCGCCGCTTGCTGGAGCAGAAGCCCGCGGCATTCCAACGCCTGGGTGTTTCCCCGGCATCACTGCAGTACCTGGTGGCGGTGTTCAGCCAGAGCCAATTCCTGAGCGAGGAACTGCTGAAGACGCCGGAGTGGATTGAGACGCTCGGCGCGCACGGCGATCTGCACCGCGTGGTGAGCGCCGACGAATATATGGAGCGCCTCGAGCGAAGCTTGGGAGAGTTCGGCGCGGGCGTGCCACAAGCGGTCGAGTATGCGAGGTTCCGCCGGCGGCAGTTGCTCCGCATCCTCGTACGCGATGTTTTGCAGTTCGGGACGCTGAGCGATATCACCGA
>DASRHX010000414.1:0-4315 GCA_035650295.1 Bryobacteraceae bacterium
GGAGCAGCCCGGGGAGAAGGAGCGAACAGTGAGGCCGGTAACGATTCACCTCCTGCCGGACCACATGGCCCGTCGGATGCAGGACCGCCCATGCGCCAAAACGGTTGCCGAGGCGGCGACGATTTGGGTGGAGTGGAGTTGCGTCGAGCGAATGGCGCCATCCGGTCATGCCAAACGGGTGGGGCAGGTGCTTGGATACTTGATCGCGCACGAGGTTGGACATGTGCTGTTGGCCGATCATCGGCATGACGAAGGCGGGCTCATGCGCGCGAGCTGGAGTGCGCGGGAGCAGGCGGACCTGGACCGCGGCGAGTTGCGGTTCGCAGATCCGGCGCGGTTGCGGGACTCGTCGCTGCGCTGGGTGAGGAACGCGGGCGTTAGCGTGCCAGTCCGTGAAGGTAGTGCAAAGTGAGGTCAAGCGCCTTGCCAGCGCGCGAGCGGCGATAACGGCGGACGAGCAGGGTCGCGGCGAAAGCCAAAACGAGCGCGGCAATCACGTACAGGTAGGTGAGGGAGGAGTCCTGCACGACGGGGGGAGGCGGAGTGACCACGACGGGCGGCGGGCCCGGCAAATCGGAGCTGTCTGCCTGGGGCGCCTTTTTGAGGAAGGTCATGAGTGAAATCGTGGCCGCCAGGAGAACTACGCAAGCAGAAGCCAAGGCCGGCCAAAGAAGCCGGGCGCTGCTTGGAGCAGGGGGAAGGGGGCGTGGCATAGGTTGGGGAGCCGGCGCGGGAGCCTGGATCGGCCGGCTAAAGACTTGCGTTGATGAGGACGGCGCCGGGAGCGGTTCTCCGTGGTCGAGGGCGATGCAGGCGTGATGGATATTCGAACGGAGGTCGATCCACTGCCATTCACCAATCGGGTGCGGAACGGGCGCCGAACAGAGCTTGACGGGCACAATCTTCTTCTTGAGGCGCAGAGCCGAAGCGATCTCGCGGGCCACCTCTTTGGATTGCGACGTGTCGCAGCACCAGAAGAGGACGAAGATGTTGGAACGCTTGACGGCGGAATCGATGGTTTGCGCCCAGCGGTCGCCAGGCTTCAAGTCGCCGTCCCAGAATACGCGCTGTTGGTTGACGCTCAGCAAATCAATGAGCGGCTTAACCACAGCGGTGTCTTTGTGGCTGTACGAAATAAATGCATCGTATCTCCGAAACCACCACATGTTGGTTGCATGATAGCAGCCGCCGCTATTGCGTTGCCGAGGTTTCAGCGCTGCCGCCGACGCGAACCATGAACGCGGCGATTGTGACCCAACTCACGATCGCCAGCAGGTAGGCGAGCGTGAAACGAATGATAGCGCTGACGGCCTCCATTGAGAACGCGGTGAAGGCGGGGACCCAACTGATGAGCCACCAGGGAATGAGTAAACCTACGACGGCGAGCAGGATGCCGCCAAGCCAATAGGCGGGTTGCTTGAGTACACGAGCGGCGGAGTCGAGGCTTCCGGCAAAGCGCGCGGCGAAGGGATGGAGCGCGAGGGCGACAAAGAGGAAGACGACGCGCAGGAGCCAAGAGTAGGACGACTCCAACGACGCCGGCTTCACGGGCGATTGCGACGAGAACGTGATGGCGCTGGCGGCCCACTTGGCGGCGGCGGATGAGTACATACCGGCGAAGTCCCAGGCGATCAGCAGCGCGACGATCAGAAGTGAGTAAAGCGTGAGCTTCACGAGACGGGCTCGCGCGGAAGAGAAAGCTTCGCCGAGCGTCATGGGACGGAAGGCGGCGAGGCCGCTGCCGTGAAGCAGAGCGGAGGCCGACAACAATACGATGCCAAGCAGAAGTAGTGTGGCAAACATGGCGATGGAACCGACGCCCATGCCCAGCCAAAACCAGAGCAGGAGCATGAGGAGGAGGTTGCCCACTAGTTGGAGAGCGAGGACGTCGCGGCGCGAGCGGGCATCGGCGAAGGCAGCGGCAAGTTGCGAAAACATCACTGGACCTCCACGTTGGCTGTCGTGCTGGTGGCGAAACGCTGCGGCTGATACATGGGCTCCACGCGCACGGGCGAGACACCGAATTTGCCCGCGTTGACGACCTTCATCAAGTGGAAGAACTCCTGCTGTTCGTCGAAGTAGGTTTGAAAGTAGACAGTGCGGTCGTCGCGGAACTCGCGGCGCGTAAAGCCGTAGCCCCACCAACTTGGAGTCTCGGCGACCTGGTAGAGATTGTCGCGTTCGATATTTTCGCAGCCCGAGGGGATGGGGTCTTCGATCATCAGGTAGCGCCACGTGCCGCCGGAAACGGTGACGCGTGAGGCGAGCACATCGCCATTTTGCACCGGGCCGGTGAGCGGCTGAAGCCGGTACACGACTTTACCGCTGGTTTTCTCCGGCACCAACTTGAAGAACTCGCGCACGGCGTTGAGCGCGATTGAGCCGGAGCGTTGGAGCCTGTTGGCGGGCGAATAGGCTTCCACGCGGCCGGACCAGTAGAGGCGGCCTTTGCCGGATTGCGTGATGGTAAGGCGTTGCGTGCCAGCGGGTAGGTCAGCGGCGTTGAGGCGAAGCGAGACGGGAGTGGGCGCGAGAGCGTCGGCGGCTGTGAAGCGTTTTTCGATGAGCGTCTTGCCGGCGGATTCCACCTTCACGGTGAAATCGGGCTTCAACTCGCCCGATGCCTTGAGGTAATCGAGAAGGCCGTAGATGACCATGGCGGTCTGCTTGGTGGAGGACCACCAATAGCCCTCATTGCGATGGTTGACGAGATAGAGCGCGGCCTTGGGAAGCAGCGGGCTCGACGGGATGCGCCGCGCGATGAGCTTCATGGCGAAGGCAGTGGCTTCGGGGCTGGCGTCGATTTCGAAATCCATGAGCGAATCGCGGTCGGCCTTCCAGTAAGCCTCAGCAGCCGACTCGGTAACGCGAGCGACGAGCGCCTGCGCAACGGCGTCGGCGCGGGAGTCTTTCGCAGCATCGAGTGCAAGGCCGAACAGCGCGAGCCCATATGGGGACAAGCGGGACTGGTCGGCGGCGAGCGAATCGACCATCTTGGGCGGCGCTTTACCGGCGAGCGCCATGGCGTAGACCGAGTAGGCGCGGAGGTCGGCGATGGTTTTGGAATCGATCGCATTTTCGAGCCACGCGGCGCCGTTCTTCATGCGGTCCTCAGGAATCGCGTGCCCGGCGGCCTTTGCCTGCGCAAGACCAGCCACAACATAAGCGGTCATGAAGGTTGCGGAGTCGTCGGTCTGCCACCAGCCCCAACCGCCGTCTTCATGCTGGAAGTCGGAAAGTCGGTCGACGCCGGCGCGGATCTTCTTATCGAGGTCGGCCTTGTCGACGCGCGAAGGTACGCCGAGCGTGCGTAGCGCTTCGGAGACAAGGACGTTGGGCAGGAAGCTCGACATCGTCTGTTCGGTGCAGCCATAGGGGAAAGCAGTGAGGTACTCCAGGGCGCCGAAGATTGCGCCGGCAACCGAGGGCGAGACGGTGACGTCGAGATGGCGCGAGTGGGCGATGGCGTCTTGCGGGAAGTTGAGCGTGGCCGTGGCCGAACCACCATCGGAGAGCGAACCGGCTTTCGATTCACTGAGCTTGACGCCAAGAGGAATGATAGGCAGACGCGTTTCCATTGCGTCACTCTCTTCGTCAGTGAGAGCTTTCACGATGAACACCGCTTCCGCTCCAGGCTTTGGTTTGACGCGCACGTTGAGAGTGGCGGTGCCTCGGCTAGCGACGGTGGCGTCTTGCGTTGCGGGATCGAGCAGGTCGACACCAGTGGCTTCAAGCACCATGCGAACCTTCTTTTCGCGAGGCAGGAAGTTCTGCGCAATGGCTACAAGGGTGACGGTGTCGCCGTCGCGAAGGAAACGAGGCGCGGCGAGGCGTGTGATGAGGTTCTTGCGGACGATGGTTTTCAGCACGGACGTGCCGACCTTGGAGTCCGCCGTGATGCCGCGGGCAGTGGCACGCCACGTGGTGAGCGCGTCGGGGTACTGGACGTTCACCCGCGCTTTGCCGGAACCATCGGTGCGCACTTCAGCCGACCAGAACATGGTGTCGGGGAAAGCCTTGCGTACTTTCGGTTCGATGAGGCGTTCGGGTTTTAGCTGTGCTCGAGTGGCCCAGGGCCGGATGCGGGCGAGTTCCATGCGGCGCTTGCCGGCCTCGCCGGAGAAGTAATAGGTCAGCGAGGATTCGAGGTTCACGCGGTTGTAGTCGCGTCCGTAAAAGAAGTTGAGCAACTCCTGCTGCGGCTCGCGGCGGATGGCGTAGATGGCCTCGTCGACGACGCCGAGGCTGAACTCGCCCGCGACGCCACGGCCGCCGGAGTCGCGGGCGGTGAGAGTGTAAACGCCGGGCTCGCCAG
>DASRHX010000415.1:0-3456 GCA_035650295.1 Bryobacteraceae bacterium
CATGGTGGCCGTCGATACGATGGGCGCGGAGCGGCTGACGGCATCCGTTGGCGTCGACGTGGAATCGCTGGCAAGCGACATCAATCCACGCATCCGGTTCTTCGCATTTAGCGAACAGCCGGATCGCAGCCGATTGATTGCGGCCGAGGGCGAAACTCCGGTGGCGAGGCCACCCTCGTTAAAGGACAAAGTGGCGCTGGTCGATCGCGTTTTCCTCCATGCTCTAGGGCGGAAGCCTTCGCCAAAAGAGAGCGCAGTGGCGGCCGGGTACTTGCGCGATGGGAAACCGGAGGGTCTGGAAGATTTGTTGTGGAGCGTGTTGCTGAGTCCGGAGTTTCAATATGTTCGTTGATCGATCGCGACGTGATTTTATGAAGACGGCGTCAGCGGCGACGCTTTCGGCAATGGCCGGCGGCGGTCACCGGTTACTGGGCGCGGGAAAGGTGGAACCAACGGCCGATACGCTGATCCTGCTGTGGATGGCGGGCGGCATGGCGCAAACGGAAACGTTCGACCCGAAGCGCTATACGGCCTACGAAACGGGACTCGAGTCGGCGAAGGTGTTGAGCACGTTTCCCGACATTCCGACGAAGGTCGACGGCGTGCGGTTTTCGAAAGGCCTGGAGAAGATCGCCAACGTAATGGACCGCTGCACGCTGATTCGCGGATATCAGGCAGGCGACCTCGGATTCATTCTGCATAGCCGCCATCAGTATCACTGGCACACCGGATATGCGCCCCCGCAGAGCGTGGCCTGCCCGCACATCGGTTCCTGGATCGGCAAAATTCTCGGGCCAAAGAGCGAAAATATGCCGGCATTTCTCGATGTGGGACAGTCGCTCGAGATCGGCGCGGAGAGCGACTCGCTCAAGGCATTTCACACGGCGGGATTTCTGGGGACCGAATACGGGCCGTTCTTCATTCCAAACCCGGAGGACGCTGCGTCGAGCGTGAGGCCGCCGGCGAACATTTCGCGTGAACGTTTCGCCGAACGTTGGGCACGCTATCAGAAGTTGATGGCCGCCAATCCGGTGCTGCGCAATTCGTCAAGCGCCCAGCAGGAATCCTTGAAGCGGAGCGTGGAAAACGCTCACCGATTGCTGACGTCTCCCGCGGCAGCGGCGTTTGACTTGAATCTCGAGCCGGAAAAGCGGCGAGCACCTTATGGCGACTCTCGCTTTGGGCGCGCATGTCTCTTGGCGCGCCGTTTGACGGAGGCGGGCGCGCGGTTCATCGAGATCACGACCGAGTACATTCCGTTCCGCTACTGGGACACGCACGAGAACGGGCACACGCGCGCGGCGGATATGAAGGCGATGATCGACGGACCGGTGTCGCAGTTGATCCTCGATCTCGAAGAACGAGGGTTGCTGGATCGCACCCTGATCGTGTTGGCGAGCGAGTTTGGCCGCGACCTGATCACCGAGGGCAAGCCCGGCAAGCTTGTTAAGGATCAGATAAAACAGCCGGACGTGATGACCGAACCGAAGCACTACGGGATGCACCGGCACTTCACTGAAGCCGGCAGCGTACTGATGGCAGGAGGCGGCGTGAAGCGCGGGTTCGTGTATGGCGTGACGGACAACCAGCGGCCGTGCAAAGTTGTGAAGGACCCAATCAAGATTGAAGATCTGCACGCGAGTATCTATCACGCGATGGGCATTCCCCCAGACGCGGGAGCGGAAATAGAAAGGCGGCCCTTCTACGTCACCAAAGACGGGAAAGGCCGCCCAGTCAACGAACTATTTATCAAGAGCTAGCCGACGTAAGCGACGCAGTCGATTTCCACCAGCATTTTCGGATCGGCAAACTTTGCTTCGACCGTTGTGCGCGCCGGTTTGGCGTCGCCGAAGAACTCGGCATACACGGCATTCATCGCGGCAAAATCCGTGCCGTGGCGCAGAAACACACCGCACTTGACGACGTCCCTCATCGACGAACCGCAGCCTTCGAGGATGCGCTTGATGTTGCCGAGCACGATGCGCGTTTCGTGCTCGATGGTGCCGTAGGACATCTTGTCCGTCGCTGCGTCGATGGGCCCCTGGCCGGAGACGTAGAGAAAACCGCCGGCACGGACGGCGTGCGAATAAGGGCCGCGCGGGCTGGCAGAGCCGGGCGGCGTAATGCGCTCAATCATGCGGTGGGCTTTCTCCTGCGAGTCGTCGTGGTCTTGCGGGCCGCGGGAGCCTTGTTGCCGTCAGCCACGGACGGGGCACGCTTCTTTCGGGCACGCGGAGAGACGGGCTTGGCATCGGGCTCGAGGAAACTCGGCTGGCCGCGCACAATCGGTTGTGGGCCGTCGTCCTCTTCCTCTTCCGCTCGGCGCTCGGGCGCGGGCGGCGGAGCAGGCGGATAGAACTCGGCGCCGAGGTAGGTCATGAGACCCTGGTCCTCTGACGCTTCGACGCGAACGACGCCCCGGTCTTGAGCGAAATTAAGGAATTCGGCAAAGCGCTGGAATCCGTACTTCTTGATCTCGAAATTTGACATCTCTTCGGTGAACCAGGCTTCGAGCTGATCGGCCGGGACACCTTCTTCCATGTCGAGGCGGTGCGTTTCCAGTACGTCGCGGAGAGGCGGCAGAGCGTCTTCGGGCTTGGCGGGTGGAATTTCCTGAACTGAGCCGATTTTGCGTTCGATGATGTAACGGCCGCCGGAACCGGTAACCTTCACATAGTCGGCGGCCTTCATTCGCTCGACGAATTCGGAGAAGCTATGAGCGCCGTAGGCGCGCTCGTTGAACGCAGGCGACAGTTGCAGCATGGTGGACTTCAGCAGGCCGAGCTGCGGTTGCACGTTACGGCGTTCGAGCACTTCCAGCGCGCGCTCCACCAGGGGCATTGCCTGCGCGAGATCGAGAGGCGCCGGGCGCGAGCGCTGTTGCTGCTGCTTTTGCTCCTTGTGCTCTTGGGGATCGCGCCTTGCGTCGCGATCGCCTCCACGGTCGCGGTCCCGATCCCGATCGCGGGACGGATCTTTGATGAACGGCAGCTTGCTCTCGCGTTGTCCGCGCTGCTCCCGCTGGTCGCGCATGGGCGCGGACGACGTAGCCGGACGATCGTCGAGCAGCGATTCGTAGCTTACGAACTCGTGGCAATTCTGCTGCAGGATGGTGGAGGTGAACGCCTTGCCTCCGACGATGAACACCGTCTTGCCATATTCCTTCAGCTTATTCACCAACGGTACGAAATCGGAATCGCCGCTAACAATAGCGAAGGCGTTCACGTGGCTGTGCGTGAAGGCCATCTCTAAGGCGTCGAGGGCGAGATTGATGTCGGCGCCATTCTTGTCGCCGCGGGGCGACGGAATGCGCTGCACCATCTGCACGGCGTTTTCGGCCATCTGGCGCGTGGCGCCTTCCTGCCGGCTCCAATTCGCGTAGGCGAACTTAGCGACAATCTGTCCGCGCTCCTTGAGCGCATCGAGCACGACACCCACCGCGAACTCGCGTGAGAG
>DASRHX010000416.1:0-6125 GCA_035650295.1 Bryobacteraceae bacterium
TCCGGTGCGGAATTTCTCCGGGCCCAAGAGCGGCTCCAACGTTCCGTTAATCTTGGCGATGAGATCGCGTTCGATTGTCCGCCTGTAGTCCAACAGGAACTCGCTGGGTTGATCGGGATCGCCCGGCTCCCCGCGGCGGGCGCGGTTGAGCAGGTTTCCTCGCGAGTCCAATACGGAGATCATTTCGGGCGTGAGCCCGTCCACGGCGCTTGCCACCAGTTGGGTGATTGCCTGGATGTTCTGTGCGCTCGGACGCGCCGAGGTCCGCAGCCGTAACAATACACTTGCCTTGGCTGGCCGTTGCTCCTCGACGAACAGGGATTCCTTGGGAGGAGTAATGTGCACGCGTGCACTCTCCACTTCGGCAATCGTCATCACGCTGCGCTCCAGTTCACCTTCCAGCGCACGGTGATAGTTGACCTGCTCGGCGAACTGAGTCGCGCCGAAATTGTTCTGGTCGAACAACTCAAAGCCCATCCGGCCCGTCTTCGGAACGCCAGCGGATGCCAACTGCAGGCGCAGATCGGCGATCCGCTCGGATCGCACCTTAATGACGGCTCCGTCTTTCTCCAATTGGTACTCGGCACCCGACTCCTTCAAGCGAACGACTACCTGAGCAGCGTCCTCGGCCGTCAAGTCCGCATAAAGCACCTGGTAATCCTGTTGCTCGCGCCAGTGCAGAAGAGTTAACAGCCCTGCCACCACGGCCACGGCTGCGACGATCAGCGAAATACGCTGCTTCAGGTCAAGATCCGCGACGAGTTTCTTCAGTTGTTCCAGGAATGCCATGAGAAGTTAGCGAACTGCCTTCACACCTGCAGACGCATCACCTCCTGGTAGGCCTGGACAACCTTATTCTTCATCTGGAGGAACAGTTCGAAAGAAACCTCGGCCTGCTGTGTGGCCATCGCCACGCGGTGGAGGTCTTCATCCTCACCGGTAATGAAGCGCTCCACGGCTGTGTCAGCCGACTTCTGATATTGATTGACGCGCGACACCGCCTGTTCGAATAGGGCGGAGAAGGTGGAGCCGTCGTTCGCCTGAGATGAGCTGCGGGCCATTTGGCTCGGATCGATTGCACGCATCGCAGAGGGGGAAATTCCGGCAATTGGATTGGCCATGGATGGTCACCTCACTTCAACAAATCAAGTGAGCGATGCAGCATGTCGCGCACCGCCAGGAGCGCGTTTACGTTTGCCTGATACCCGCGCGAGGCGCCCATTAGGTTCACCATCTCCTCGGCCGGATTGATCCGGGGAAATGCCACGTAACCGTCCTTGTCCGCGTCGGGATGGCCGGGCTGGTAGCGCTTGTCCGGTTCCCGTGTATCGGTGATTATGTCGTTTACCTCCACGCCCTCTACGCCAGGGCCCAGCGCCTCCTGAAATACCGAACCAAATGGCGACGACTGCGAAGCGCTTCCGAATACCACATCTTTGCGCTGGTACGGCCCCCCGCCGGGAGTCCGTGTCGTTTCCGCGTTGGCGAGGTTTTCTACGACTGTTTCGGCGCGCAGACGTTGTGCCGACATTCCCGAAGCACTGACCGACAGCAATTGAAAGAGACTCATCCGTTCCTCCCATCCTGAACAGCGGTGCGTAATACACGTATTTTGCTCCGCCAAAGTTGAGAGGCCACGTTGAAGCGCAATGCGTTTTCAGAAAGCAGCCGCCCCTCGCGGTCCAGGCTCACATTATTTCCATCATTGTGAGTGGATAGACCCTTCACCTCGCTGACCTGCGCCGGCGTGGTTGTCTCGCCGCCCAATTGGCTCTGCAACTCAAATTGGAAATCAATGTCTTTCGTTTTGTAACCGGGGGTGGCCGCGTTCGCAATGTTGGAGGCCACTAACTTCTGACGGACACTGAGCAGGTCCATGTAGTTCCCCAGGCTGGCGGCGACACGGTCGATCATACGGCAAGTACTAAAGCAAGCCGCATGCCAAACTTCGGGACTGTCTTATCGGCACGAATCGGAGACGCATGAACCGTACTGGTGTCAAATGTTTGTCGCAAGCTTCGCGCCGCTGGCAAATCTTCGGCTCACAGCACAACGAGCGATCGTCTACGGATAAATCGTGGGGTAGGCGTGTTCCATTTCGGATGCCGTTTCCAGCGCCTCTCCAATTTGGATCAGCTTGCCCTTTCCAATCCCCGGGCAACGTTTGCCAGCCGCCTCCCACGCCCGTGCCGTCTTGACCACTTCAGGCCAGAACGGGAACAGACGGCACTGCGTGGGCTTAGCCGGATGGATGGAACATCCGCTTTCCAGGAGGAAATGGCACTGCGAATCTCTCGGCTTGCGTAGGCGAAGCAGATGCCTTGTGCGATACACATACCGCTGTTCAAATTCCCCCGGCGTCAGCTTAAGGAAGTCCGCCGCCTGCTTCAGATTGTCTTCGGTCAGGTAGACATAGCCCTTTACGTTGCAGCAATTGGTGCAGCCCGGCTGGCACTCAAATCGCAATTCCCTGATCGCAGGAACGTCAAGCGGGGAAGGAGTTTTGCTGGCCACGTTATAATTGAAACTAGCATGTGGTGCCCATCCTCATCGCGACCTGGCCTCTTCGGCGGCGACTAGCGCCCGCCACGATTCTCCCTTTTCCCCAACAGCTGATTCGTGTCCGTCAGGAGGTTCCGCCATGAACAAAAGTTCCGTTCAGGCCGTTCAAGGGTTGCCGCATCTCATCACCGCTCTGCCTGGTCCCAAAGCGGCCGCTCTCATTGCCCGCGACCAAGCCGTGCTCTCTCCCAGCTACACGCGTTCTTATCCCCTGGTCGCCGAGCGGGGAGAAGGCGCGCTCATCTACGACGTCGATGGCAACCGGTTTCTCGACTGCAACGCGGGAATCGCGGTCGTTGCCACCGGCCATTGCCATCCGCGTGTCGTCGAAGCGATCAAGGCACAGGCGGAAAAGCTGATTCACATGTCGGGCACCGACTTTTACTACGAAAACATGGTGCTGCTCGCGGAGAAACTCGCCGCACTCTCGCCAGGTGGCGCGCCGCGCCGCGTGTATTTCGGCAACTCCGGCACTGAAGCCATCGAGGCCGCGATCAAATTGGCACGGTATTACACTGGCCGCGACAAGTTCATCGCCTTCCTGGGAGGCTTTCACGGCCGTACAATGGGCTCGCTCTCACTGACCGGCTCGAAGTCCGTCCAGCGCGCGCGCTTTGGTCCGCTCGTCCCCGGCGTCACACACATTCCCTACGCCAACTGCTACCGTTGCGCCTACGGTAAGCAACCGGAAACTTGTAACGTCGAATGCGTTCGGGTGATCGAGGAACAATTGTTCAAGACAATCCTGCCCGCGCGGGAGGTCGCCGGCATCGTCGTCGAACCCGTGCAAGGCGAAGGCGGCTACGTGAACCCGCCGCAAAAGTTCTTCGACGAGTTGGCCGAGGTGGCGCGGCGTCATGAAATTCTGATGATCTTCGACGAGGTCCAGAGCGGAATGGGCCGCACCGGAAAGATGTGGGCCGCCGAGCACTACTCGATGTCACCCGACATCTTCGCTGCCGCCAAGGGCATTGCCAGCGGACTGCCCCTGTCCGCTACAATCGCCCGTGCGGACATCATGCAGTGGAAGCCGGGCGCCCACGCCTCCACTTTCGGCGGCAACCCCGTCGCCGTCGCCGCTTCCCTTGCCACGATTGAATTACTCGAGCAAGAGCTGCTCGACAACGCCGCCCGTATCGGAACCCACCTTCGTGCACGTATGGCGGATTGGCCCAAGCGCTTCCCGGCTGTCGGGAGGATCAGTGGCATCGGACTGATGATCGGTATTGAGATCGTGCGCGACCAGGAAACCCGCGAGCGCGCTCAGGATTGGCGTAATCAGATCGAGCGGATGTGTTTCGAACGCGGCGTCCTTGTGCTCGGCGCGGGCGAGAATACCATTCGTCTCTCACCGCCGCTGGTGATGACCGAAGACCAGGCCGACTTCCTCGCCGATACGCTCGAAGCCTGCCTTGCCCAACTTCCCCGCCACCAACGGTAACCTGGATCGAGTGCGAATCCTCGACGTCGGCTGCGGTATCAACAAGTTCCCGGGATCAATCGGTATCGATCGTATCGCCGGCACCCGCGCCGACGTGTTGTGTGAACTGGATCACTTTCCTTATCCATTCCGCGATTCACAGTTCGACCAGGTACGCGCCATTCACGTGATCGAGCATGTGACCGACGTTATTCGCACGATGGAGGAATTTCACCGGCTGGCCAAGCCGGGCGGGCGCATCGTTCTGTCCACCCCCCACTACACCGACTTCAGCTCCTTTTGCGATCCCACGCACCGCTGGCACTTAAACAGCTTCAGCTTTCGCTACTTTGGAGCCGACAATGCAGGCTACGGATTCTACTCGCCCGTTCGGATGAGAGAGATTTCCGTTCGCGTGAAGCTACTAGCTTTCTGGCGATGGTTGGGCTTCGAACTTCTCGTCAACTGCTTCCCGCGTTTCCGCAGGTTTTGGGAATACTATCTCTGCTACGTCGTGCGCGGCAAAGTCATGGACTTCGAGTTCGAAGTACTGAAGTAGCGGGCGCCTGAGGGCCGCATGTTGACCGAATGGATCAGTTGGGCCTTGCGCCGCTGGCGCCAGTGCAAACTCCACAAACTGCCGCGCGCCCAGGCGCTCGGACCGTTGGGAGAGGATCTCGCGGCGCGATACCTGCTCCGTGCCGGTATGCGCATCCACGAGCGCAATTGGCGGCCGAGCACAGGACGCGGGGAAATCGACATCATCGCGAGTGAAGGCTCGATACTGGTCTTCGTCGAAGTGAAGGCCCGGACGACTGACGAGTTTGGCGCTCCGGACCGCGCCATCGGCGAGGAGAAGCGCCGTCATATCGCCTCAGCCGCCCGCCGCTTCTTCCGATCTCACCCCGAAGGTCCACGCCTGTTCCGCTTTGACACGGTCAGCATCGTTTGGCCAGGACCGCTTCAAGCCTCCGAATCGGCCGTCGTCGAGCACGTTCGCGACGCGTTCTTTTTGCCGGGTGTGGGTCCGACGCCATTCGCCGCTCACATCGCTGATTCGCTGCAGGCCCGCGTGGACAGTGAATGGAACGCTTGATCCTCTGAAACGGAGCCTAACCAAAGGCCCACCGCTATAATCAGAATTTCGCCGTGCGGGGGGATGATTGCCTGAACTGAGAAAAGATCCGGTCACCGGCCGATGGGTCATCATCGCCACTGAGCGCTCGCGCCGCCCCATTGATTTTCACCGGGAGCCCGTAAAGATTCAGAGCGCGCGTATCTGTCCGTTTTGCCCGGGACACGAGTTAAAGACTCCGCCCGAGGTCCTTTCATTCCGCGATACCGGCGGCGCAAATGCCTCGGGATGGCGCGTCCGCGTCGTACCGAACAAGTTCCCCGCTTTACGCGTGGAGGGTGAATTGGATCGCGAAGGCGAGGGTCTCTACGACCGCATGAACGGCATTGGCGCCCATGAGGTCATCATCGAATCGCCATTGCATGAGACCACCCTTGCAGAGCTTCCCGAAAAGAATGTCGAGGAGGTATTCTGGGCCTTTCGCGAGCGTGTGCTGGACTTGCGCAAGGACCGGCGGCTTCGCTATATCCTCATTTTCAAGAACCACGGCGAACTTGCCGGAGCCTCGCTCGAACACACGCATTCGCAATTGATCGCCCTCCCCGTGGTGCCCAAGCGGGTACAAGAAGAGTTGGACGGCTCGCGCCGCCATTTCGACTACCGCGAGCGTTGCGTCTTCTGCGACATCGTCCGCCACGAAGCGCGCGACACACGCCGTGTCGTGCTCGAAACGGAGCACTTCCTGGCGATTACGCCTTATGCCTCACGCTTCGCCTTCGAAACCTGGATCGTTCCGCGCCGCCACGAGTCACACTTTGAGAACGCGGAAAGCGCCGTCATCCGAAACCTCGCCTGGGTTGTCCGCGCCACGCTGCGCAAGATGGACCGCGTGCTCGAATGGCCCGCCTATAACTTGGTGATCCACAGCTCCCCCGTGCAGGAAGGCCCCCTCGAACACTACCACTGGCACATCGAACTGATTCCAAAGATCAGCAAGGTCGCCGGCTTCGAATGGGGCACGGGATTCTACATCAATCCGACGCCGCCGGAAGAGGCATCCGAGTTTCT
>DASRHX010000417.1:0-7335 GCA_035650295.1 Bryobacteraceae bacterium
CCGTTCGGCGTGGGTGCTACCAACAATCCCTTGGCCGGCGGCGGAACCGCTCGTGCGGACCTTGTGGGTACTGGATATCCGGTGCTCGATTCGGGACGCTCCAAAGGGGAAAGGCTGGCGGCATACTTCGATAAGGCTCGCTTCATCAACCCCGCCCCGAACACCTACGGCACGCTTGGGCGCAACATTCTGGTTGGTCCCGGCTTTGCGAATGCCGATGTTTCGCTGTCGAAAGGTTGGCGGCTGTCTCCATTCGGTGAAGCCGGCCGCATTGAATACCGGTTCGAGGCATTCAACCTCTTGAACGCTACACACATGGCGAATCCCGTCACCGGCTTGACCAACCCCAACTTCGGGAAAATCACCGGCACGGACGGCAGCCCGCGCATCCTGCAGATGGCTCTGAAGCTGGCCTGGTAGTCGTACACGCAGCCGGGGGTGCGCGCCCCTTGCGTTTGTCCTCCCGGCTGCGTCATCATTCTGACATGCGTTCCCTAATACTTGCCGCGATGTCGATGCTTCCCGCCGCGCTTGCCGCCGAAACCTTTAACGGCACCGTGGTCGACGTGATGTGCAAAGGCAAAGACCTTGCCGGCCACACACGTTCCTGCGCCATCTCGTGCGCCAAGGGCGGGTACGGTCTCGTGTTGCCCGATGGCAAGTTCCTCAAGTTCAACGAGTCGGGAAATGCCAAGACGCTGGCGCTGCTCAAGACGGCTACCAAGGACAAAGACCTCAAGGCCAAAGTCACCGGCACCGTTGACGGCGACGTCATTCAGGTTCAGTCTCTGGATCTGAACTAGCTCCCGCACGCAAACGCCGCCGGGCCTCGGCCCACGTTCGGAATATGGCCGGATTCTCCAGCCACACCAGCATCGTCGCTCTCATTTCTTCGCGCTCGCGCCGCTGGTCCCCCTCAAGTTTTCGGAGCGTCCACAGCGCATGTTGTCTGGCTTCAATCACCTCGCCGCGGCACCTGCTGCGCATCTCCAAAGTACCCGTCTCGTAAACCTCGCTGAGTGCCGAAAGCGTCCGTTCCAGCGACTCCTCCGATTCCTGCCGCACGCCCTCGACCAGCGGCGCCAGCGCCACACCGCTCTCGCGCAGCAGGTGTTTCAACCGGCTCGCCGTTACCGGGGCGATCGCCTGGCGGATTTCCTCGGCCAGTTCCTCAGTTATCAGGTGCGGCTGGTGCTGCTCCAGCCACATCCGGAGCCGCTCGGCCGCGCTGAAGCGCCGTCTCACGCCGGTAGGATGCCACAGCACGCTCGTGCGCGGCCAGTGTCTGGCTAAAGATGTGGCCGCCGCTGCCATCGGGCTTCGCTACAAAGTACATTGCTTTGATCCGGTCGGGGTTAAGAGCCGCCTTGAGCGATTCCTTTCCGGGATTTGCGATCGGCCCCGGAGGCAATCCATAGAACTGATACGTGTTATAGGGATGCCTTCGATCCAGGTCGCTGCGATAGATCGTTCCCCGCCAACGCCGCGCCAGCAGGGCCGCATAGATCACCGTGGGGTCGCAGTCCAGCTTGATCCCCGCCTCGAGGCGGTTCTTAAAGACCGCCGCAACGCGCGCCCGTTCGCTCGGCACGCCCGTTTCCTTCTCTACTAGCGAAGCAAGGGTTACCGCCTCATGAGGATCGCCCGTTCCCCCCAGCTCCTTCCAAACCTTGCGGAACTCGGCAGTCATCCGTTGGCATAATTCGAACGGCTGAATACGCCGGCTCACCTGGTAAGTTGATGGGTACAGGTACCCTTCCAGCGAGGGCGCCGCCGGAGCAAAGTCCCGAATCATTTCCGCATCCAAGGCCGTGCGCCGGAATTCGGACGCCTTCCCCAAGCCCGCCTTCTGCATAATTCCGGCAATTTCGAAAAGGTTGCTGCCTTCCGGAATCGTCAATTCGACATAGTAAACTTCACCGCGCGCGATCCTACCCAATACATCGGTTGGACTCGCCGGATCCTCGAAACGGTACTCGCCCGCTTGCAGTGCGGCTTTCGGCCTGCCGAGGCGCGCCAACGCGAAATGCCACGGTGTGCGCACGACACCTAATGCCGCGAGTTCCCGCGCCATTTCCATCGTGCTCGTACCGCGCTTCAGATCGTAAAAGACCTCGCCCGAGAAGCCTTTGTAAGGCCTCCCCAGATCCAAATAGGCGAAGGTCGCACCGGCCGCGACTATCACGACGCCAGCCATCCAGATTGTTCGCCCGATCTGCCTCACTCCCGTTCTCCTGCGCTGCGGGTATCCAGATACTCCTGTAGCACAATCGCTGCCGCCACGCGATCTACATCTCCTTTGCTCCGCTTGGAACGCACCGGCTGGCCTGCCAACACCTGCTCGGCGGCAACGGAGCTAAGCCGCTCGTCCCAATACTCCACGCGCAGCCCGGCGCGTTTCTTCAGCCGCTCGCCAAAATCCCGCACATACTCCGCTTGCGAGCCTTCGCTTCCATCAAGATTCAATGGCAGTCCCAAGAGAATGGTCTCCGCGGCGTGTCCAGCAGCAATCCGTGCGATGTGTGCCACGTCCTCGCGGACCCTTCCACGATGCAAAGTGTCCAGCCCAATTGCCGTCCAGCCAAGCTCGTCGCTGACAGCGATCCCTATGCGTTTCGCGCCGACATCCAAGGCAAGAATGCGCCCGTGCACTCGCCGTGGTTGACGTTCGCCCGCGATTTCCGTCATTTCCCTGCCTTTTCCTCCGTATTCCTCTACCCTCATGTTAGATTAGCCAATAGAGGGTAGATCAGGGGCGGTTGCTGGATGTTGCAGTCCTCTTTCGGAATTACTTCGGAGCACCGCTCACTGAGTCCCAGGAGTATGTGCGGTGGCGGTCCTTCACAGTCCAAGTATTACGGAGCGTAAACCGGCTCAGGTCGCCCTGAACCTGATCGCAGCCGGGGTTGTGATCGCTCTGCTCTACTTCGGCCGCGACTTCTTTGTCACCCTCGTCACGGGAATCACAATTGGGTTTCTGCTGGAACCCTTCGTGGAAGCCCTCATGAAGATGCGCCTGCCGCGCTCGTTTGCAAGCTTCCTCGTCTGCGCCATCAGTCTACTGCTGCTTTATTTGAGCGGCCTCGGCATTTACATCCAGACCGCGGACCTGATGGAGGATTTGCCGCGTTATTCCTCGCGCATGAACGAGTTGATTGATGAGGTCGTTCTGTCACTCGAGGGAGCCGAACGAACTGTCACCACCTTCGTTGTTCCCAAACGGTTGCGCGAGCCGCAAGTTCCCCAGCAGCCTGCCGATCCACCACCTCCGCGCACCACACGCAGGCGCCAGCCCGAACCGGTCATGCCGCCGGCCAACTCCGGGCCGCCTCCCGTGCAGGAAGTCCGCATCAAGGCCGAGGGCGGTCCGATTGTCCGTTACCTAACCGACAACATCGAGTATGTCTTGCACGTCCTGCTGCTCGCCAGCTTCGTTCCATTTCTGGTGTACTTCATGCTGAGTTGGCGCGATCACCTGCGCCGCGCCTATCTGCAGATGTTCACCGGCCCGGGCCGCCATGCGGCGGGCCGCTCCTGGCAGGGCATCGGCGACATGGCTCGCGCCTACGTTGTCGGCAACTTCCTTCTCGGCGTGACGCTCACAATCGGCAGCGGCATCTTCTTTTACCTGATGCACATTCCGTATTTTCTACTGGTCGCCCCAATCAGCGGATTTCTCAGCCTGGTGCCCTATATCGGATTGCCGCTGGCGATCATTCCCCCGATGCTCGCCGCGTTGCCTGTGTTTAAAGGGCTCGCGCCGTTCCTCATCATCGCCAGTGTGGTCGGCTTCTTCCATCTGCTGGCGTTAAACCTGCTCTATCCCAAACTGGTGGGCTCGCGCGTCCACTTGAACCCTCTTGCCGTTACGATTGCCCTGATGTTTTGGGGAGTGCTTTGGGGCCCGCTGGGACTCATCTTCGCCATCCCGATCACGGCGGGGGTAAAGGCGGTGTTCGACAACATGCCAGAGCTGCAGGCGTACGGGAAGTTCCTGGGTGACTAGTTCGGGACCACGACTTCCTTCACGGCGCCCGCTTCCAGCTTTACCTTCGCGAATGCTCCTGTCGTGAGTACGTAGGTCCAACTCTCGACTCCCTCGCCAGTGGCCACTTTGCCGGGCGGCTCCCCGAGCGCGGCGATCAGGTCCGCCGCCGAAGTTCCCGCGGCTATACCCTTCAACGCTTCCGGCGTCACCGGTTCGGCTTCGGGTTTCGCGCTAGCCTCCACTGCCCCAGACACACGTGGCTGGCCCATGCCGCCACCCGCACTCATACCCCCGCCTGGCGTCAGCCGGTATGCGCCCGACCGATGCCGCTGCTTGGCGTTCTCAAACATCTGCGCGCGCGTCGGCAATCCCTTCGCGGCGCGCTCCGCGTCGTAGCGCTCCATATTCCGTTCGTGCTCGGCCCAATCCTGCTTAAACTTCGCCTGCGACTCCTTCATCTTCCGATCCATCTCGGCGAAGTAGGCGCGAATGTCGGCGGGCAGCGTCTTCTCGCTGTAATACTTGCCGTCGTAGCAGTAGTGCCAGACGTTCTTGCCATACGAAACCCGGAACCGCCCCTCGGCACACGTGTAGCGGAAGGTAATTCCGAATTGCGCTGGCGACGGGCTGACGCCGCACAGCGTCCATAGCACCGCAATTACCACAGCAAGCCGGAATCGCATGAAATCCCTCCAGTATCATCTTCGTGGCAATCCCCGTCGCAAGCCATCCGGTGAATCCCTCAGAGAAGACGGCAATTTCGGCCCTGATCGTGGTATTCTTCCGGTCATGAGACGCACATTCCTGCTCGCTCTCGCGGCCGGAACGATGCTCGCACAGGCCCCCGCGCCGCCGAAGACTCATTTGAAGGTTGGGGACAAAGCCCCCGAGTTCAAACTGGGTTCGACCAAGGGCGGCCAGGTGTCGCTTGCCGATTTCGCCGGCAAGTCCACCGTCGTGCTTGCATTCTTCCCCGCTGCTTTCACCGGTGGTTGAACGAAGGAACTTCGCGGATACCAGGCTGGTATCCAAAAGTTCAAGGATGCCGGAGCTGAAGTGTTCATGGTCAGCACCGACAACCTTCCCACCCTGGGTCACTGGGCCAAAGAAGAAAACATCGAATTCGCCATGCTGAGCGATTTCATGCGCAAGGCGGCCGCCGATTACGGCGTGCTGATGCCCGAGCGTGGAATTGCGAACCGGGCGACGTTCGTGATCGACGCCAAGGGCGTTATTCAACACATCGAGGAGGGGTCAGGCGCCATCGACATTACAGGCGCAGCGACAGCCTGTAGCCGTCTGAAGCACTAACCTGAGGCTCGATGCGTACGCTCCAGGAGGAGCATGTGGGTGGGGTGTGCCTGTTTACTTCCGGCTCTCCTCCAGCCGTGATAGATTAGACCGCATGACACGCCTGTTTTGCATGCTCCTCCTGGGCGGGGCCTTGTTCGCACAAGCTCCCAAGACGCATCTGAAGGTCGGCGACGCCGCGCCTGATTTCACGCTTCCTTCGACCAAGGGCGACAAGGTCACGCTGTCGTCATTCAAAGGTAAGAACACCGTCGTGCTCGCCTTCTTTCCGGCGGCGTTCACCGGCGGCTGCACCAAGGAGATGACCTCGTTCAACAAGGACCTCGCCAAGTTCACGGACGCCGGCGCGGTGGTGTTCGGCATCAGCACGGACAACATTCCGAGCCAGAAATATTGGGCTACCGAAGTTCTGAAGGTGGAACAGCCGCTGCTCAGCGACTTCTTGAAGAAGACCAGCGAAACCTACGGAATTCTCATGCCTAATGGTGTGGCCAACCGCGCGACATTCGTCGTCGATAAGGACGGCAAGATCCAGTTCGTCGAGGAAGGCTCCTCGGCGGTGGACATTACGGGCGCCATGACTGCATGCTCGCGCCTGAAGCACTAACGCCTGTCATTCGCACCGCGCGTCCGGACGAGATGGATGCCGTCCGGGCGCTCTTCCGTATCTACATTGATTACATCGGCGCACCGGAATGCTTTCCCAGTTTTGACGCGGAGCTTGCCGCCCTTCCCGGCCGCTACGCGCCGCCTACAGGGGTGATTCTGGTGGCTGCGGACGGGGACGAGATCGCCGGGCTAGTGGCATTACGGGCGTTCGACGAGAGGTCGGGCGAGGTGAAGCGGTTGTTCGTCCCTCCGGCATTTCATGGCCGAGGGCTCGGGCGGACGCTGATGAACGAGCTGATCGCGCGGGCGCATGCGATCGGGTACGAGCGGCTGCTGCTCGACACCATTCCGGGAAAAATGGATGCAGCGATCGCCCTTTACCGATCCTTGGGGTTCCGGGAGATTGAGCGGTATTACGAGGACCCGATTCCGGGCGTGCTGTACTTTGAGCTGGTGCTGTGAAGCAGCCATCATGGTTGCCGTTCGATCGCAACGACGGTAGCGATTTTGCCGCCGCTCGTGATCCTGCGCACCCGAGGCACCCACTCCTTGCGGTCATCTCCACTCGTGTGAAGGTACTCCAGAATCAAGATGTCGTTCCCGGAGAGCGCGACGCCGGTGGGCGACCAAGGCGGTTCGGCGGTGAGGATGGTTTTCACGGCGCCTTTCAACGGAATTGAGACGACAGCGCGGCAGCCGTTGGCAGCCGCGTAGATCGTTCCATCGCCAGCAACCGCGAGTCCACGGAACAATGGCAGTTTGGGTACGCCGGGCAAGGGATTTGCGCAGTCCTGCAGATGGACCGATTCGCGGACGGTGGACACCTTACCATCCTTGTCGATTTTGCGGATAGCGTCATCGTCTGTAACGTAAAGCGAGCCGTCGGGGGCGCTGGCAATTCCGTTGATCCAAAGCGCGGGTTTCGGGCCGGCTGACGCGGGAAGCGTGGCGAAGACCGACCTTTGCCCATTGGGCATGCGGCGAATCAACTCGCGCCGACCCGCCCGGTTGTAGGGCACGTAGTAGAGTCCGCCGTCGCGGCCTACGGCAATCGGAAAATCGCTCGAGATGACCACGGCAGGCACGGCGCCAGGGGGAGTGATGCGCACGAACGAGCCGCCATCGAAGTCGCCGAGAGACTGTGAGTTTGCGAAGTGGCCTTTCTCGTCGATTGCCATCCAGTGGTACGCCAACTTATGGATAAGCGCCGGCTTACCGTCCGCACCGAGTTTCCAGACACCTTGGCCGGTGTCCACGAAATAGATCTGGCGGTGCGCGTCAACGACGATACCTGACCCGGGATGGGCAAACGAGAGAGCTGTGGCAGCAAGACCCAGACTTGCTCCGCGGAGGAACCGCAATAGTTTCGCTCCCGTTCGTGACTGCTTCCACATGGCCCTTGCCCAAACAGTGAATTCGCTGGTGCC
>DASRHX010000418.1:0-7617 GCA_035650295.1 Bryobacteraceae bacterium
GAAGCGTTCGAGGATGTTGCGGCGTGCCTGGAGATCCTTGAGTTCCTTGAGCGCGTTGGTTTCCATGCGCTGGTAGCGGGCTTGCATACGTGAGAGGCGGTCGAACTTGAGTGATTGGACGTCGTCGAGCGGGTCGAGTGAATTGACGACTCGCTGGAGGGAGTCGAAGGTGACGCGGGCGGAGGCGATTTCGCGGCAGAACATGAGTTCGAGGTCGCCGCGGGCGGAGTAGCATTGGGCGAACTGGGTGGTTAAGGAGTCGATGATTGTTTCGGGGGCGAGTGCTGGTTTCACGACCCGAGTGTGGCGCAGGGGCAAGCGCGGCCAGGCGCACAGGAGCGGGAAGTGGTTGAAAAGAGGGAGAGAGAAAAGTTCGGTTAGCGTGGGAACGGGAGTAAGGGTTCGGATTTTCGCTTGATCTCACTGGCCAGTTCGAAGGGATCGGCGTGTTGATATTTGGGAAGGAAGAGCTCCACGGAGATGGGTCCCACGTAGCCCTTATCTGCGAGCTTACGCAAGATTTTCGCGAGCGGGGCCACGCCGTCGCCGGGAATCACACGCGATTGCAGATCGAGCAGTTCGCGGGGGAGGTTCTGCGTGTCATTCAGATGGGCGTGAATGATTTCGCCCGGCTGGATCAAGTCCATATCCTCGAATTTGCTGGGTCCGGACCAGAAGTGATAGCAGTCGAAAAGTATGCCGAAGTTGGGATGGGCGGCCTCGCGGTGAAGGCGGAGGGCAGTGGGCAGCGAGGCGAGGAACGTGGAATTGCGCACGAACTCGGCGGCGGCCTTCAAATTAAACTGGCGGGCTACGTCGGCGACCTGGCGAATGTTGGCGATGCATTTGGAGTAGTCGTCCGGCGTGAATTTGGCTGAGGCTACGCATGGAGAATAGACCAGCGGGGCGCCGAGTTCGGCGAACTGTTCGCAGCGTTTCTTGAATGCATCGAGATTGAGCGCGAAGTGAGCATTGGGCTCCCACAGGCCTGTGACACCGACGGCGCCGGAGACGATGATGAGGCCGTTGTCGGTCAGTACGCGCCTGGCGCCGGCGAGGGTGCCGGTTTTCAGGAAATCATCGAGCAAATTCGAGACAGGTTCGACGTTGCGGATGCCGGCCTTGGCCCAGCCTTCGAGCGACTTGCGATAGCCCGCGCCAGCGGACGTGAATTGGTGCATGCTTAGCGTCATTTTGCTCGCGGCTGCAGCGGCGCGTTCCGCGGCCAGCGCCAGGGGCGCTTTGAGGACGGTTCGGCGCGGCAGCATCAGGATTACGATAGCGCCTTTGCGGAGAGGGCGTGGGCCGGGGCGATCGGATAGTTTGTGTGTCCGGTCTGGCAGTTGGCGAAAGACGGCTACTCCGCCCGTAGTGCCACAATCGGGTTCACCTGAGTGGCGCGGCGCGCTGGCAGATAACACGCAGCGAGGCCACCAACTAGTACTAAGGCAACTACCACCGCGAAGGTAATAGGATCGCGCGGCGAGATGCCCCAGATCTGATGTTCGATTACTCGGGCGAGCGCAATACTTGCCAACAGTCCGATCAGAATTCCCAGACCGAGAAGCTGGGCGCCCATCCTCAGGACCATGCGCAAAACGTGACTGGCTCCAGCTCCCAATGCCATCCGGATTCCGATTTCATGCGTCTGCCGCGAAACCGTATAAGCGACGACACTGAATACGCCTATGGCGACCAGCACAAGCCCGACACCGGCGAACACTGCCATCATCACCATGCCAAAACGCGGCTGGGCGTACACACTCCGGTTCATCAAACCTTCCAGGCTGTTCGCGAAGCCGAGCGCAATCCCGCGATCCACAGCCCAGATCTCGCGGCGCACACTCTCGATCATGGCGGTCGGCGGCCCGGACGTTCGCACGATGATCCATCTGTCGAATGCGCCCGTAACGGCGTACGGGATAAAAACTTCCGGCAGGGTGGGATCTCGAATGCTCTGATTGAGCGCGTCTGAAACCACTCCCACAATCTCGAAAACAGGCTCCTTCACCGGTGATTCCGGAATTTTCTGCAGTCCGCTAATTTTCACGAGGCGGCCGATCGGGTCTTCGTTGCCTAGATATTTGCGTGCGAGCGATTGATTGACGACGGCCACTTTCCGTGAACCGTTCACTTCGGCTTCCGTTAGCGTGCGTCCACGTAAAAGCCGCAACTGCATCGCCGGGAAATAATCTTCGTTGCAGAGCGTGTAGATGGCCTGCCATTTTTCGCGATGCGTCTTGCCCACGATATCGATATCGCTGCGAATGCCGCCAAACGGGGGAACCGTGGTTGTCTGCGCCGCTGCAGTGACGCCCGGCAGGGCCTGGAGGCGTTGAAGCAGATTGCGGAAGAATCGCTGCTTGTCGGCGCCGGTAGAGTACTGTCCGCGCGGTAGCGGCACTCTCGCGTACAGCAGATTTTCCGCTCTGAAGCCGAGATCTACCTGCTGCAGAGCCATGAAGCTCCGTACAAGCAGCCCTGCCCCAGAGAGCAGTACGATCGACATCGCCACTTCGAAGATCACGAGCGCGTTCCGCAGCCGTCCACGGCGGAATCCACCGCTCACGCCTTTGCCCGAATCGCGCAACGGCTCGGCCAGCTCTTTCTTCGCGGTCTGCAACGCAGGGACGAGCCCGAACAGTACCGGCGTAAGAAACGCCACTGCCAGACTAAAGATCAGCACCGGCAGATTCAATCGGATTTGCGCTTCGCCCGGGATCATGCCCTGGGGAATGAGCGCGGCGATTCCCTTGATCCCGCCATATGCGAACAAGCAGCCGACGATGGCTCCGGCCACGGCCAGCAACAGGCTCTCGATGAGCAACTGGCCTACCAGCCTGCCTCGGCTTGCGCCTAGCGCCGAGCGGATCGCCATCTCCTTCTCCCGAGCGGTGGCACGCACCAGCAGCATGTTCGCGACGTTCCCACAGGCGATGAGCAGCAGCAGTCCTACTGCTGCTGCAATTGTGAATAACGTTTTTCGGAAGGACCCGACAAAGTCATCGGCCCAGCTCACGATCTGCACGCTGAAGTTCTCCGGATAACGCTCCGGATATTGCCTGGCCAGGCGCCGCACGATGACCTCGACATCCGCACGGGCCTGCTCCAGAGTGACCCCGGGCTTCAGCTTTGCTTGAAGGTTCCAATCCGTGGCGTTGGCCTGCGGGCTGGCGCGATCCATTGCCCTCACCATCCACACGTCCGCGGCATTCTTGGTGAAGCGCTCCGGCATAATTCCCACCAGCAACATTGGCTTTCCACTCAGCGCGAAGATGCGGCCCAGAATCGATGGATCCTTACCGAAGCGCTGAACCCATAGCTTGTGCGACATCACGAACACCGGCTGCGCATCAGGCCTACCGTCTTCCGGAGTAATGCCGCGGCCCAGCAGCGCCGGCACGCCCAGGAAACGGAAGGTGTTCGCGGTACCGACGCCTGCGATCAACTGCTCCACACCTTCGCCGGTGTCGTAAAGGACAGGGTCTTGATTTCCGCCGATGACTTCATCGAAGACATGGCTTTGCGATTCAATCTCCAGGAATTCCGACGTGGTATAGAACCTGCGGCCGCCTGAACGGCTGCTGGCGTTATCGTGAACCTGGATCGCAACCACGCGCCGCGCATCCGTGTATGGGAACGGATCGAGCAAAATATTGTGAATTGCACTGAAAATCGTCGTCGCCGACCCAATGCCAAGTGCGAGCGTCAGAACGGCCGCCGCGCTGAAGCCGGGTCGCTTCAGCGATGTGCGCGCGGAGTATCGCAGATCTTGCCAGAGATCGCTGAGCAAATGGCCCTTGGGGGCTCCGGGCGTTATCGGTGACGGCGGATGAGTCTGCCGCAGCGGCGCCAGGTACCGAGCCAGGAGATTCCCCTCCCGGAAATCCGCCAGCGCTAACCGCGTGGCCTCATCGGGTGATGCGCCACCGGCAATCAACTCACGCCAACAGTCATCGAGATGCTGTGAGAGTTCCTCGACGATCTCAGCCTCGCGGACAGGCGAGAGGCGCAGCGACGATAGCCGCGGGCGCACGTGTTCTGCCCAGTCAGGCATGGTCGCCTCCCGTCACGCGTCCTACAGCTTCCACAAATGCAGCCCACGTCCTCAGCTGCTGAGCAAGCACACGCCGGCCTTCAGCCGTGACCTTATAGAACCTGCGGCGCCGCTCCTGTGGTTTCTCAACCCAAGCGCCCTTGATCCACCCCCGCTCCTCGAGACGGTAGAGCAAGGGATAAAGCGAATCGATGTGGAACGTCAACTGACCGCCCGAGCGGGTGTGGATGAGTTTGCCCAGCTCATAGCCATGGCGGGGCCGGGCGTCAAGCAGAGAAAGGATAAGAAGCTCGGCCGATCCCCGCTTCAGCTCGCGATCAAGCGCCCGGGTGTTGATATCTGTCATGAGCAGATAGTACGTAGACAGACATCCAAAGTCAAGCCACTCACTTACGGTTCGTACGATTTCGCGCTGGAAACAATGCGGCAGGCCAGTGAGCAAGAACTCACGGAGTTGATCCGGCGGCAACTGGCGCTTCCCATGAACAAGCGGACCAACTTCCTCCGAATACGCCTGCCGAACGGCGGCTCCTGCCTATAGAGGGCACTGATCTCAGCACGCCGCTTTAGAGATTGGAATCGGCAAAGGTATCGGCGTCCTTGCCCTGGAGCAGTCTACCGAAATGTTTCACGCGTACTTCCGCGGTCTCAAAAAGTGCTTCTCGGCAAACGCCCCACGAGTGCTGCCGCCACAAGCGGCGAGTCAGAAGGCTCCGTTGTTCTTCAGTCATACGGAAGCTATAGGCTAGCAGATCACTTCCAAAGACTTGGTGAGTCAGGTGTGTCAGTAGCCAACGGTTAGCGCCGCTGCGAGGAGGCGCGAACGACGAGGCGGGGTTCGATCATGAGGCGCTTGGGCTTGATGGGTTCGGGAGACTGCATGCATTCCAGGAGCAGGCGGGCGGCCGATTCACCCAACTGGGCGCTGCTTTGGTCGATTGTGGAGAGCGGGACGCGCAGTAGATCGGAGTAGTGAACGTTCCCCGCCCCGATGATGGCGACGTCGCGAGGGACGTCGAGGCCGGAATCGAGCACGGCTTTCATGGCGCCGGCGGCGACCGGGTCGTTGTAGCAGAACACGCCATCGGGGCGCGGGCGCAAGGCCAGCAGACGCATCATGGCCTGGTATCCGGAGACGTCGTCGTGGCGCGCGGGAAGAACATATTCAGGATGCGGCTCCATACCAGCGTGCTTGAGGGCACGGCGGTATCCGCGAAGCCTGCCAAGACCAGTGGCCGCGGCGGGTCCTTGCAGATGAGCGATGCGTTTGCAGCCCTGTTCGATGAGGTGCATGGTGGCCAGTTCGCCAATGGCGGCGTCGTCGACTCCGACGAAGTGGGCGCTTGCACCGGTGGGCATGCGATCAATCAGCACATAGGGCGCACGGTAGCGGTTGAAGAGCGCGAAGAGGTCGGGGCCGCCATTGGGTTGCGTGGAAGCGAGGATGATTCCATCGACGTTGCGTTCGAGTAAGAGTTGCACCTGGCCAACTTCGGTCTGCGGATTCTCATCGGAGTTGAAGATCACGATCTGGTAGCCGTGCGGTTCCAGTACGCGTCCGACGCCGCGGGCGACTTCGGCGAAGAAGGAGTGCATGAGGTCGGGGATGACGAGCCCGATCATGTTGGTGCGCTGGAGGACGAGGCTGCGGGCGACCCAGTTGGGACGGTAGTGCAATTCGTTGGCGCACTCGAGAACGCGGGCGCGGGTAGCTTCGCTGATGTCGCTGTGGCCGCGAAGGGCTTTGGAGACGGTCATCAGGGACACGCCGAGCTTTTCGGCGATGTCTTTCATGCGGGTTCTCATTGGGGAAGGTCCATGGCCGGGGAGCAAGAGATTCGAGAGAACACTTAATCAAGTTAGCGCAAGTGGCTGGCACAGTGATTATACAAGCAGGCGCCAGATATATTATAGCGATAAAGTTAACGTTAGAAATCTGAAACTTTCGCGATTCTGCGTTGACACTTCGCGCGCCCGGGAAATATACTTTTCTTCAATTGGGTTGAATTGTTTCAGGGTCTGTCAGTCGATTCGGCGTGGAAGGCGGGCTTCGGCCGGCCAACCATTGTAAAGATCGATACGACGCGGGGCCGCCGGTTAATTGTCCGAACCCCCTTCAACGCGGCGGCCTCGGGTTTTCAGCCACAGATAAACACAGATGGACACCGATAGCCGGGGGTCACCCCATACCGCTTAAGCGCCCCACCATTTCTCGCCGGGGGCGAGGTGGGCGCGGGCAACGTCGGGGTTGAGTTCGACGCCGTAGCCGGGTTTTTCGCGGATCCGGTAGTAGCCGTTTTCGAAGATGGGGCCGTCGTGGACGACGAGGTCCTGCCACCAGTCGATATACTTGGCCAGCTCGTGGACGCGGAAGTCGCGCATGGAGGCGGCGGCGTGCGCGGATGCAATAGTGCCGACGGGGCTGGCGGGATTGTGGGCGGCCGTGGCGATGTAATACTGCTCGGCAAGATCGTGAATGCGTTTGGACTCAAGCAGGCCGCCGGACTTAGGGATGTCGATGTGGACGTAGTCGGCGCCTTGGAGTTCGATGAGGCGGCGGAAACCGTCGCGAGTGTAGAGATTTTCGCCGGTGGAAACGGGGACGTTGACGGCCTTGGTGACATAGGCCATCGATTCGGGATTGCCGGGCGGGACGGGGTCTTCGAGCCACATGGGCTTGGCGGGTTCGATGACGCGGGCCATGTTGATGGCGTCGTGGACGTCGTATTTCCAATGTGCCTCAATGCCGAAGTCGATGTCGTCGCCGAGGGCCTCGCGGATAGTCATCATAGCCTTTTCGATGCGGCGGAGGTCACGGTTGGTGAGGCCGCGGGTGTAGCGGTCGTGGCCGGGTTCGGAGTAAGTGGGATCGGCGCGGGGAGGAATGCCGTCGCCTTGGGTTTTGAAGGCGGTCCAACCGAACTTTTCCGCGCGGGCTTCGGCGATTTGAGCGCGCCATTCGCCCATGTCTTCGACCTTGCTGACGGCCTGGAGGGTGCGGTAGAAGCGGACTTTGTCGCGGAAGCGGCCGCCGAGTAAGTTGACCGAGGGAGTATCGAGTAACTTGCCGGCGAGGTCCCAGAGGGCGATTTCGATGCCGCTGGCGGCAGTGACGGTGACGCCGGCGAGCGCGCCCGCACCAGCGCTGTTCATGAGCATCTTGGTGTAGAGCTTGTCGACGTTGAGGGGGTCCTCGCCGATGACGTGTTGGGCTAGCTGGTTGAGGACGAGGTCCTTCACGCCGGGTCCCCAGTAGGCTTCGCCGAGGCCGTGGATGCCGGCGTCGGTTTTGACGCGGATGAGATTCCAGTCCCAGGTGCCGCGGACGATCATGCATTCGACGGAGGTGATTTTGACCTTGCCTTTATGGGCCGCGGCGAGGGTGTGGAGCGGGAGGGTGCCGAAGGCGCTGACGGTGGCCGCGCCGGTGACGGCTTTGAGGAAGTTGCGACGAGTGGGCATGGCTGAAAGGGGAGCGTATCACGAGTGGAAGCAGAGTTGGGAAGACGGCAGGTATGGGAACTAAGAAGGCACAGGGTACCGAGCGATTCCAAGCTGAC
>DASRHX010000419.1:0-9444 GCA_035650295.1 Bryobacteraceae bacterium
CGTCCCGCGCCGATCAGCTTCATATAGTAGTCGACACGGTCGGCGTTGGCGTTGGCGGCGAGCTCGTCCACAAACGAGTGCAGCGCGAAGGCGTGATAGATGTGCGAGACCGAGCGCAGCCAGCCGATGCGCACATGGCAATCGGCGGGTCCGTTCTCGGCGCGGAAGTTGGCAAGCTGGAACGGCGTGTCGATCCAGCCCATGCCCATTTCGAAGTCCTCGCCGTACTTGGTGTCCTTCTTGAACATGTTGCCGATAGACGGGAACACGCTGCGCTGGAGCCAGGCGGTGGGCTTGCCATCGGCGCCCACGGCGGCCTTCATGTACATGCCGGCAGGGGAGTGGTAATAATCGAAGCGCAAATCGTCTTCGCGGTTCCACACCACTTTGACGGGCTTACCCACGACCTTCGAAAGCTTGGCCGCTTCGACAACGTAATCGGGTTTCGACTTGCGGCCGAAGCCGCCGCCGAGCAACGTGACGTGGCAGATAACGTTCTTCTTTGGAATGCCCATGGCCGCCGAAACGGCCTCCTGCACGGCCTGCGGATTTTGCGTCGCGGCGTAGGTGATGACCTTGCCGTTCTCAAACGAGGCGACGGCGGCAGGTGGCTCCATCGGCGCGTGCGCAAGCATCGGAGCGTAGTAGGAAGCTTCCAGTATCTTTCCGCCTTTAGCGAAAACGGCATCGACGTCGCCCGCTTTGCGGACGACCTTCTGCGGTTTGCGAGCCGCGTCGAGCAACGCTGTTTTGTAGGTCGCCGAATCGTATGCCGCGTGCGCGCCGGCATCCCAGTCGGTCTTCAATTTCTTACGGCCTTCGAGCGCGGACCAGGTGTTGTCGGCAATGACGGCGACGCCGCCCAATGCCTGGAAGAGATAGGGCTGCGTGAGGCCGTCGAGCTTTACCGTGCGCGACACGCCGGGGACCTTCTTGGCTTCCGTGTCGTCGAAGGATTTGAGGGTTGCGCCCATCACCGGCGGGCGTTCGACGGTGGCGTAAACCATGCCAGGCATCGACGCATCGTAACCGAAGGTGCCCTTGCCTACGACAATGTCGTCACGGTCGATGGTGGGGAGATCCTTACCAATGTAGCGGTAGGCGGCGGGATCCTTTCGCTTCACTTCCGCTGGTTTGGGCAGCGGAAGTTTGGCGGCTGCTTCCACAAGCTCGCCGTAACCGGCCTTCTTGCCACCAGGGCCGAGCACGAAGTGATTCGAGGCTTTGCACTGCGCAACGGGCACGCCCCATTGCTTCGCGGCCGCCTGTTCCAGCACCATGCGCGCCGATGCCCCGGCGGTGTGCATGGCTTCGGCGAAGTCGCGAATGGAGCAGGAGCCGTCGGTGTTTTGCGATCCGTATTTTTCGTCGCCGATAGCCTGTTCGATTTTCACCTTGGACCAATCGGCTTCGATTTCGTCGGCCACGATGACGGGCAGGACGCTACGGATGCCGGTGCCCATCTCCGAGCGGTGGGCGACGATGATGAGCGTCCCGTCCTTTTGCAGTCCAAGGTAGACGCTCGGGCGCCATGCGGCGTTGTCGGCTTCTCCGGCGAGGAGCGCGGCGGGTGTGGCTCCAATGATCAGCGCGCCCGCGGAGAAGACTCCTTCGAGGAAGCCGCGGCGCGACACATGCTGAATGCGGTCGTGCGTGATCATGCCATCACCTTCGCGGCCATCTGGATGGCGGTTCGGATACGTTGATAGGTGCCGCAGCGGCAAATGTTGCCGCGCATGGCGGAGTCTACCTGCGAGTCGGTCGGCTTGGGCGTTTGCTTCAGCATCGAGGCGGCCTGCATGATCTGTCCGCTCTGGCAATAGCCGCACTGCGGTACGTTGGCGTCTTTCCAAGCCTTCTGCACCGGATGATCGCCGTTGGCGCTGAGGCCTTCGATGGTGGTGATCGACTTGCCGGCGGCGGCCTTGAGTGGAGTGATGCAGCTGCGCATGGCCACGCCGTTGATGTGGACTGTGCAGGCGCCGCATAATCCTTGGCCGCAGCCGAATTTCGTGCCGGTAAGTTTGAGCACGTCGCGGAGATACCACAGCAGTGGCATCTCCGGCGAGCCGTCGAAATTGCGATCGACGTTGTTGACTTTGAGTGTGATCATGCGTGCCTCGTTGCGTGCGCGATGAGCGGCTTAGTAACCTTTCTTCTTGTCGACGACGTTGATGAGCGGTTTATCGTCGCCGAAGCGTTTGATGTTCTCCTTCACCGTGCCCAACATGCGGCCGCGGTCCATGTCGGAACGTCCGGCGATGTGAGGCGTGATGATGGCGTTGGGGAACTTCCAGAGGGCATTGCCTTTGGGGAGCGGTTCGGGATCGGTGACGTCGACGCCCGCACCCGCGAGTTTGCCGGAATCGAGTGCCTTCACGAGGGCGGGAAGGTCGTAAATTCCGCCACGCGAGACGGCGATGAAGTAGGAATTCTTCTTCATCAAGTCGAACTGCGTCGGACCCATCATCTTGTGCGAGAGTTCGGTGTGCGGCGCGGAGATGAAGACGACATCGGCGGTGGGGATGACTTCGTTGAGCTGGTCGGGTTTCACAACCTTCTGCCAGAAGGGCGACATCGGGATGTCCTCCGGATCGACACCGACGACATTCATCCCGAACGCCCATGAGCGGATGGCGATCTGCTGGCCAATGCCGCCCAGACCAATGACAACCGCATTCTTGCCTTTGAGTTCGATTCCGTCGAAGCGCTCGCGGCGCCAGTTCTCGGTGAGGCGGTCGGCCGAAGAGACGTGGAGTTTGCGAGTGAAGTAGAGAAGCATGGCCAGGGCGTGGTCGGCGATCTCGGGACCCTGGACGATTTGGTTGTTGGTGACGGTGATATTGGAATCGCGGAGGGCGGTGGAGCCGGACTTGTGAAGGACGTTCTCGACGCCGGCGCTCGTGATTTGGACCCATTTGAGCTTCTTGCCGGCCGTGACCTCGTCGGGTTTAATGACGCCGACGAACGCGTCCGCGTCGGCGATTTCGGACATGACCTTGTCGGGAGTGACGTTGACGACTTTCACCTTATTCGAGGCCGACTGCCAGTCGGCGACGACCTCGGGGGGCTGGCCGACCGTGAGTACCTTCTTCGTTTGCGCGTTGAGCGCCAGAGCGGCGGCCGCGAGGAAGAGGATGGTGCGAATCATGCGGAATCTCCTTTGGGTGAATGCGGATAGTGGGAAGTGAGATTCTATCTCAGTGGCGATGCGGCCGGTGAGCGATCTGTTGGCGGGTGTGGTAGGAGCGGCAGTGACGGGCTATCTGCGCGTGCGGAAAAGCGCAGCCATGCAGGCCGCGACGCGGCGGCCGGGGGCGTTCGCTGGGCTCGATCCGGAGCATGTCTGGGTGGAGAGTGAAGGGCGGAAACTGGCGTCTCTGCTGGTGCGCGGCGAGCGTGGGCGCGGCGTTTGGCTGCTGGCGCACGGGTTGGGCGAGAACCGTTGGCAGATGGCGTCGCGCGCCGAGTGGTTTCGTGGCCGCGGATGTTCGGTGATGCTGATGGATTTTCGCGCGCATGGCGAGAGCGACTGGGGTCCGGTGGCGTTCGGGCGGCTGGAAGCGGCTGACGTGGACGCGGCAGTGCGGTTCCTGAACGAAGAGTTGCCGGGCGAGCCGGTGTCGTTTTGCGGCGTGTCGCTGGGAGCCGCCGCCGGTGTCATGAGCCGATCGGCCGAGAGGTTCGAGCGCCTGATTTTGGAGTTGACTTACAGACGGCTAGAGGACGCCATCATGGAGAGGGCGAGGCGCTGGCTGACGCCGCTGAGTTTTCCCGTGGCGCGCGCCTATTTGCGGCGGTTGGAGCGAGAGGCGCCGGGGACAGATCCTGTGGGCGCCGTGTCGGACCTGCGGGGGCGTGTGCTGTTATTGGCGGGTGCGCGCGATCCGTATTCGCCGGCCAAGCAAACGCGGGATGTCGCGCGTGCCGCGAGCGTGGAGTTAGTCGAATTTGCCGGCCTGAGGCATCAGAACCTACACAGGTTGGCGAAAGAGGAGTGGGAGCGAGTAGTGGGCGAGTGGCTGGCTCCGCAATCCGAGTTGCCAGATCAACTGGTTGGCCAGTGGTTAGTTGACGCATCGGGACGAGTCGCGCCAGACAACGTTACTGATCGGATATGGGACCTTGTCAAGCATAGATTCTCACTCGTTGCCGAACGAGACAGTGGCTGGATCGTGCTGTATCGCGACCCGGAAAGCTTGACATATTGGGAATTAACCTTCCCCCAGGGAGATGTTCACGGAGGTGGGCCGCCAATGCTGACAAAAGTCGGTGAGGACCTATTAGGAAAGCTCTATCCTGATCTACCGAGTATCGGAAGTTAAGTATGCCCTATGGCTTGTATTCATCGGCATTGGACCAATCGTCAGCATCGGCTGCAGAATCGGGCTGCTTTCGGTAGGCGTCTCGCATCGCAGCAAACTCGTGGCGCTTCAGCGCCAAATCATGCACACGGCTCAACATTACCAGCGCTAAACACGCTCCTACGGTACAGATGAACATGTCCCATTGAGTGTCCCAAGGGTCGCCCTGGGTGCCAAGGAATTTGGTGGCGGATTCGCCAGTAAGAAGGGCGATCCACCATTCGAAGAATTCGTAGACGGCACTGAGGGCGAGGATGATGGAGACGATGATGGGGTTGAGCCAGCGGAGGTCGCGGATGACGTCGAGGCGCAGAAGTACTTCGCGGGCGATGAGGGCGGGACCGAAGCCTTGCATAAAGTGGCCGACGCGGTCGTAGTGGTTGCGGGCATGGCCGAATTCGTCGCGGATCCAGTTGAACAGAGGAACCTCGGCGTAGGAGTAGCGGCCCCCGACCATCAGGACCATGCAATGCAAGGTGATGACGGCGTACACCAGCGTCGTAAAGCGGAAGCGGTTCCACAGAAAAGCGCAGATGGAAAGGCCGATCAGAGCGGGGAGGACTTCGAGGAACCAGGTGAAGCGATCATTCGGCTTGTACCCGGACCATGCGAGAACGGCAAAATATGCGGCGAGAAGGAACCGGTGCGCGTGGGTCATTGCGGCGCGCCGATCAGTTGCTTGACTTCGTTGTTGGTGAGCCTGCGCCATGAGCCGATTTGCAGGCCGTCAATGGATAAACCGCCGATCTTGACACGGACGAGTTTGAGGACCTTGCTGCCAATCGCCTCCACCATGCGACGCACCTGCCGGTTGCGGCCCTCGGAGATGGTGATTTCGAAGTGCGTGTATTTTTCCGAATCGCGGAGGCGCGTGACGATGGCGGGGCGTGTGGGGCCGTCGTCGAGCATGGGGCCGGCGCGTAGTAAGTCGAGCTGTTCGTCCGTTAGGCGAGTGGAGGACTTCACCAGGTAAGTCTTCGGCACATGGGAAGCCGGGTTGGTGACGAATTCGGCAAAGGCAGTATCGTTGGTGAGGATGAGGAGACCGGAGGTGTCCATGTCGAGGCGGCCGGCGGTGCCGACGAAACCGGGAACGCCTTTGAGGAGTTGATAGACAGTGGGGCGGCCCTCGGGGTCCTTGTAAGTGGTGATGTAGCCTTTGGGCTTGTAGAGCAGGATGTAGAGTTTGGGTCCTTCGAGTATGGGCGCGCCATCAAGGGTTATCTTGTCGCGCTTAGGATCGATCCACATTTCAATGGACTTGGCGGCGCGCCCATTGACCTTTACGCGGCCCTCCTTGATCCACGCTTCGGCGTCCGTGCGGGAACCAAGGCCGGCTTTGGAGAGGATGCGGTCGAGCGTCCTCTTCGCGGAGGTCGAGGCGAGCACACGCGTTGTCGCGGGCTTGCGTGCGGCCTCGCTCGAGCTCTTGCGAGGAGCTTCGCGCGTAGGAGCGGCCTTGCGGGGGGCTTCGGCGAGTTCGGTTCTTTTGGTTTTCGGTTTGGGCTTCCCGCGTCTGGCTCGCAGCTTGTTCCCGTAATCACGAGGGCGCATATACTTGTGATGGTATTCGAAGGGAGGAGCGGCTGAGCTGACTTCGAGTGACCAGGCATAAATCAACTGCACCTGAATCTTCTGAAATCCCGCGCGTGATTCTCGTTCGGGGAGCGCGTCAGTTGATAACGATGCGCGGTGGCGTTGGCGCTAGGCGTGCGGCCGAGATGCGCGCGTTGGGGATTATTACAGATGGGGCACTACTGATCGTAGATGGCGTGATTCAACAGGTCGGGACGAGCCGCCGCGTAGAGAAACTCGCCGCGGCGCGGGACGCTGAAGAGATCGACGCATCGGGCAAGGTAGTGATGCCCGGGTTCGTGGATTGCCAGACGCACTTGCTCTCACCCCCGGCGCCATTGGATGCATTCGAAGCTCGTTGCCTGGAAGGGCGTCTGCGTGGGGCGGAGGCGAGTGAGGAGCATCTACGGATCCTGCGCGGATACTCGGCGCAGCGGCTGATGTTGGAGGGAAAGCGCAATCTGCGCGTGTTCTGGCGGTACGGCACGACGACGCTAGGGTCAACGACGGGCGCCGGCTTGCTTGGAGTGAGCGAGTGGCGGGCACTGCGGATTCTGAATGAGTTGAACGAGCAGCCATTGCACATCGCGGCGAGTTTCGGGGAGGCTTTGGGGATTGGTCCGGGGTATTCGGAGCGTCGGGACGAATACATCGCGTGGTTGGGGCGCGTGATCCTGCCCCAGGTTAGGCAGAAGAAGTTGGCGCGGCGGGTCGATGTGGCGATTGGGGAGGGAGCGTTCACGGCGGAGGCCGCACACAACTATGCGCGCGCCGCGCGCGACCTCGGCTTGAATGTGAGCGTACGGCTGAGGAGCGCGACGGCGGAGTTGCCGGATTGCCTGACGAGCGTGTCCGGCGTCCAGCATCTGAGCAGTGGCGCGGCCCGGTTGAGAGACAGCCCGACGGTGGCGGTGTTGACGCCGGGTGTGACGTTTCACAGCGGCGACGAAGTTCGCGAGCCGGCGCGCGAGTTGATCGACAGTGGTGCGGCAGTTGCTCTATCAACAGGATTCAATACGCAAGAGAGCCCGAGCTGTTCGATGCCGATGGCGATGGCGCTTGCATGCGCGCAACTGCGGATGGCTCCGGCCGAAACGATGGTCGCGGCGACAATCAATGGGGCGCACGCGTTGGGGCTGGGAGCTCAAACCGGTTCGCTCGAAACTGGGAAGTGGGCGGATCTGTTGATGATGGATGCCAGCGATTACCGCGAGATTCCGCTGCAGTTCGGTGTGAACCTACTAACGTTGGCGCTGCGCAGGGGACAGACGATCTATCCGCGGCTGGAGTCCGAGTGAGGGAGAACGGGTTCATTGAGTGCGTTCCGAATTTTTCGGAAGGGCGCGACGCGGCGGTGCTGGCCGCATTAAGCGAGGCGATACGGGGAACGCCGGGGGCGCTGCTGCTCGACGAAACAGCCGACGCCGATCATAACCGCTGCGTCCTGACGTTCGTTGGCAAACCGGAGCCAGTGTTGGAAGGGGCGTTGCGAGCTGCGACAGTCGCAGTAGAGCGGATTGATCTACGCGATCACGAGGGGGTGCACCCGCGGATTGGCGCGCTGGACGTTCTGCCCTTCGTGCCGTTGAACGGAACGTCGATGGAGACGTGCATCGAGCTGGCATCGCGCGCGGCCGAACGCCTGTGGGCGGAGTTGGGCGTCCCCTGCTATTTGTACGAGGCGGCGGCGAGGATTGCCGATCGCAAAAACCTGGCATTCGTGCGCTCGGCGCGTGTAGGCGCGCCCGATGTGGGCGAGGGGCGGCACGTGTCGGCGGGATGCACCGCGGTGGGCGCGCGAAAGTTTTTGATCGCCTACAACGTGAACCTGGCGACGAACGATGCGGACGTCGCACGCGCCATTGCGCGAGAAGTACGAGAAAGTTCGGGCGGATTGCCGTGCGTGAAGGCGATGGGATTGGAGTTGGCCTCACGCGGCCAGGCGCAGGTGTCAATGAATCTCACGGACTACGATGTGACTCCCGTGCATGCCGCATTCCAGGCAGTGGAGCAGGCGGCGCGGGCACGCGGCGTCAACGTGTCGGGAAGCGAGTTGATCGGGTTGATCCCGCGCAAGGCTCTTCAGATGGCGGAGGGAGTGGACCTGCGTTGGGAGAACTTCCGCGAGGACATGGTGCTGGAGGAGCGGCTCCAGCGCGCACTCGGCAACGCTTCTTAGATGCCGAAGGTGGCGAGCGACCAAGGCGGCGTATTCACGAGTTTGATGTGGCTGGCGCTGTAAAGCGATGCAGCCGCCGGGTCGGAGAGCGCAGTGATTGTAATGGGCCGCGGGGCGACGGACGCGGCGATCTGCGGGAGGTCCGTCGTGCGAAGGATGCCGGGCAGGAAGTTCGAGAAGGGATGCTCGTAGTTCTCGTTGACGGCGAGGGAGCGCCAGGAGACAAGGTGGCGGGAGAGGTGGAGTGAAGCAATCTTTGGTTCGAGTGCGGCGGCACAGAGCGCGGGCACGGTGAGGTGGGAAAGAGCCGCGACGTGGACATTGGGAGATTTGTAGAGAAGCATCGCGGCCCGCACGACGGCCAGGATGTCGGAGACGCGCTGTCCCAGCAGCGGGCGACCAAGCATGAGCGAGGCCCAAGCGTAGGGGTCCTCGCCTTGATGACGGGCAGCGTTGCCGAAGGCGTGGCGCGGATACTCGGCACGGAGGTCGCCGATGGCACGCAGGTCGGGTGCGATCACGAGACGGCCCGAGGCGGCGAGCTGCTGGTAAAGCGAGTCCTCTCCCCAATTGGCATTGCGTCCGGCGGGTTCGAGGAGGATGAGGGCAGGCTTAGTTGTGGAGATGCGCGGAAGGAAGACCCAGGCGGGAACGGTGACTTCCGGCGCGACGTCGATCTCGATCGCTTCGGCATCGCAGGCGCGAGAGGCCACGCGGCCGAGAGTACGTGGAGGCTTTATGGAAGGCGGATCGAGGCGAAGGATCTGAGTGAGCGACTTGGCGAGCGTGGATGAGGGCGATGGGGTCTGGATGGAATCGGCAAGCTCGCGCGAGAGAATGAAGGGCGTTTTCGAGTTCAGCTTGGAAACGTTGCCGCGCGCGGCAAATAGTGTCGCATCGGGTTCGGCGGAAGTGGGTGGTTCCTTTGCGAGCGGCGCGGTGCGGTCCTGCAGATGGCGCAGAAGGAAGTTATAGATCTCCATGCGGACGTTGTAACCGAGGCCGTGAGGAAGAGGGGATTCGTACCACTGAAGCAGTTCGGGCTTGGCGCCGAGGATTTGATAGGACCGTTTGAGCCGCGCGAATTCGGCGCGGCCGTTTTCGAGATAGTTGGGCGAGTAAGTACCGAACCAGTCGCGGGCGCTGACCATGATGAGGAGCGGCTTGGGCGCCTGAGGATGGAGGAGGTCCCATCGATCGATGTTCTTCGACGGGCCGTCGAGAATGCACTGCTCAGCGTCATCGACGGAGCCTGGGCCGTTGAGATTGGCGAGCGCGTGGTTCTCGGTGTTCGGGCAGGCGGGCGCGGCGCAGGCGAGGCGGTCG
>DASRHX010000420.1:0-10805 GCA_035650295.1 Bryobacteraceae bacterium
TGAGACTGCCATGAGCGAACCACAACGCGCCACGGCGTTGCCCGTCATCGAAACGCCCACAAATACGAAGGGCCTTGGCCACCTTATTCGTACACCCGGCTCCGCCGATCTGATTCCTGGCGTCGAGGTGAGTGAATTTACGCTCTGGCCAGATGATCGCGGCTATTTTCTCGAGGTGGCTCGGCTCGGCACGGGACAGGTCGCCAGCTTCCCGGCTAACTCGCAGGTATCCTGTGCGCTCAGCTACCCAGGCACGATCAAGGCCTTCCACTTTCACCGCCATCAGACAGATTTTTGGGTTCCCGTGCTGGGCATGTTTCAAGTCGCGCTTGTCGATCTTCGCTCCGGTTCTCCTACTTTCGGCAAGCGCAACACGCTCTACGTCGGTTCGATGTGTACTTGGAACATCCTCATTCCGCCTGGTGTGGGACACGGTTACAAGGTGATCGGCGAGTCGGCGGCCATGCTGGTGTACGTTACCAACCGCATCTACAACCCCGAAGACGAAGGCCGCATCGCTTATAACGACGCTGGTATCGCCTACGACTGGGAGATCCAACACAAGTGAATCTGCTCGTCACCGGTGGCGCCGGTTTCATCGGTTCCGCGTTTGTGCGCCTTGTTCTCGCGACGCAGCCCGGATCGCGCGTCGTCAACCTGGACAATCTCACCTATGCGGGAAACCTGGAAAACCTCGCCTCCATTTCATCCCACAAAGACTACCGGTTCGTGCGCGGCGACATAGCGGATCAGCCGCTCGTGGAATCGCTTCTCGCCGAAGAAAAGATCGACGCGGTTGTCCACTTCGCAGCCGAATCGCACGTGGACCGCAGCATTCTCTCTTCGAAGCCTTTCTTTGAGACCAACGTTCTAGGCACGCTCTCACTGCTCGATGCAGCACGCAAGTCGAAGCTCGCCCGGTTCGTGCACGTTTCCACCGACGAAGTGTACGGCGATATCGAGGCGCCGGCCGAGGCCGACGAGCAATTTCCACTGCGCGCCAGCAGCCCGTATTCGGCGTCGAAGGCGGGTTCCGATCTGCTTGCGCTCAGCTACGTGCGCACGTTCGGGATGGACCTGAGCGTCACGCGCGCATCGAACAACTATGGTCCGTACCAATTCCCGGAGAAGCTGATTCCACTGATGATCTCCAACGCGCTCGATGAGAAACCGCTGCCTGTATACGGCGACGGCCAACAAATACGCGACTGGCTCTATGTCGACGATCATTGCAGGGGCATCTGGGCTGTGCTCGAAAAGGGCGCGGCCGGTGAAGTCTACAACATCGGGGGCAATTGCTCGTTGCCCAATCTAGAGGTCGTGCAGCGGATACTGGCCCTTACTGGCAGGTCCGCTTCTCTTATCACGACCGTTGCCGATCGGCCGGGCCATGACCGCCGCTATGCCCTCGCGAGCGCAAAGATGGAGCGCGAGTTGGGCTGGACGCCGCAAATGGATTTCGAAAGTGGCCTGCGCTTGACCATTGACTGGTATCGCGCCAACTCGGAATGGGTGCGGAGCATCAAGTCGGGCGCCTATCGCGAATACTACGAGCAGAATTACGGTGGCCGTTAACGCCCTCAATGCTCGGGCTTGCTTTGCTACAGTGACCACATGCTCGCCCTACGCGGCATCGCAAAGGAATATGCATCTCCCGCCGGAGTTCTTCGCGTGCTCGATTCCGTCAATCTGGACCTGATGGCCGGCGAAACGGCCTCCATGATGGGCCCGTCCGGATGCGGCAAATCCACGCTGCTCAGCGTACTGGGAGGACTCGAAGCGCCAACGGCCGGTGAGTATACGCTCAATGGAGCGAATCCTTATTCGCTCAACGCCGATGCTCTGGCCCATTTCCGCAACAAATCCGTAGGCTTTGTTTTCCAGGATCACTGCCTGTTACCCCAGCTCACGGTACTCGAGAACGTACTTGTGCCTGTGCTGGCAAACTCCTCGCCAGATCGTGATGCCGCCGAACGGGCAAGGACCTTGCTTCATCAGGTGGGCCTGCGCGCCCGGCTCGATCACTTTCCGGCGCAGCTTTCGGGCGGCGAAAAGCAGAGGGCCGCTATTGCGCGCGCACTCATCCGCGAGCCGCAACTGGTCTTGTGTGACGAGCCCACGGGCAACCTCGATCGCCACAGTGCGGACGCGGTCGCCGAACTTCTTCTGTCGCTGGCAGGTTCCGGGGAACGGATAGTCGTTACCGTTACGCACAGTCCTGATTTGGCCGCGCGCTTTGGAAGCCACTTTGTGCTCCGCGATGGTGGACTCTTTCGGGCTTGAACTCATCGATGCCGATCTCTCACTCGACACTCCTGCGGCGTGGATTGGCCCACTACTGGCGAACTCACGTGGCAGTGGTCGCGGGCGTTGTGATCGCTGTGGCCGTTCTGGGAGGCGCATTGCTCGTCGGCTCGAGCGTGCGCGCGAGCCTTCGGCGCATCGCCCTGCAGCGTTTGGGTAACACCAGTTCGGCCATCACATCGGCGATTCTGTTCCGCGAACAACTCGCCGCAAGCATTCCTGGCAGCGCTCCCATGATTTCGCTGGAAGGGCTTGTCATTCACCCTGGCAGCCGGCGGCGCGCGGGTCAGGTACTTGTCTACGGCGTCGATGAACGCTTCTGGCGTTTTCACGGTGTGCCGGCCGTTACGCTTGATGGAGGGGATGCATGGCTGAGTTCCGCGCTTGCCGCGGAGGTGGCTGCGACCAAGTCCGACACGCTGCTGCTCCGTCTGGAGAAGCTAGGCGACATACCAGCCGAGTCGATCCATGGCCGCAAGGAAGACGCGGCAGCCGCTATCCGCCTGCGCTATGCAGGGCCGCTTCCGGCTGAACAAATGGGCGAGTTTTCATTGCGGCCATCGCAAGGGGCAATCCGTGCGATTTTCCTTCCACTGCGTCGATTGCAACAGGACCTCGGCGCCGCACACCGCGCGAACACGCTCCTGGTTAACGAGCACGTCGATGCAAAGGAAATGTTGCGGGAGCACTTTGCGCTCGCGGACTTGGGTGTGCGGTTGAAACCCGTTAGCGACGCAACGCAAGTCGACACGTTCAGCGGTGTTCTCTCGCCGCAGCTCGCTGATACTGCTACACACCTCGCACGTGATGCTGGTTTTGCCGTAACGCCGGTGCTCACCTATCTGGCCAATTCGATTCGCGCGAACGGCCGCGAGGTGCCCTATTCTCTCGTCGCTGCGCTTCCGCCCGGCGCCGCAGCGCCAACCAACACCGCCATGCCGGACAACGCGATCGTACTGAACGATTGGACAGCGCGCGATCTGAACGCCAAAGCAGGCGACAAGGTTTCTCTCGACTACTACCTGTGGAAGGACGATGGTCGTCTGGTAACAGAATCGTCCGATTTCGTTGTTTCGGCGATCGTACCTATCGCGGGCCTCGCCGCTGACCGTCACCTCGCGCCCGAGTATCCCGGCATCACGGACGCGGAATCGGTATCGGATTGGGACCCGCCCTTCCCCATGGATTTATCGCGCATTCGGCCTCGCGATGAGGAATTTTGGGACAGCTACCGGGCGACGGCCAAGGCGTTTGTGCGCCTGGAAGAGGGACAGCGTTTGTGGTCGACGCGCTGGGGAAACGTGTCCGCACTCCGGCTAAACGGCGGTTCCATTTCGGCCGAAGAGTTCGCGGCAAAGCTCCGGCAGGCGCTCGACCCCGAAAAATTCGGGCTCACCGTGATGCCGATTCGTGCGCTCGCGCTGGACGCCTCGCGCGGATCTACCGATTTCGGAGAATACTTTCTCTATTTCTCCTTTTTCCTCGTGGTCTCGGCGCTGCTGCTGGTTGGCTTGTTCTTCCGCCTCGGAGTCGAGCATCGCACGCGCGAACTTGGCCTGCTGGAAGCGGTGGGATTCACGCGGCTCCAAGCGGCCCGCCACTTCCTCAGCGAAGGACTGGTACTTGCATCCATCGGTTCCGTGCTCGGCTTGGGCGCGGCCCTCGGATACGCGGCATTGATCGTCTACGGATTGAATACCTGGTGGAGCGGCGCCGTCGGCACACATGACTTACAGCTGGCCTTCGAGGCCCCGCCGCTACTGGCGGCGCTGGTCTTCGGCATCGTAACGGGCGTTGGCGTCACGGCCCTCACATTGAGGCGTCTGTTGCGGGAGACCCCGCGCGCTCTCCTCCTGGGTGGTTGGGAATTGCCGGCACACGCGGCGAAGTCGACGCGTGCACGGTGGTATGCAGTGATCTTCGCCGTTCTCTCGCTCATGCTCGCCGCCGCGGGAGCACGGGGAGATATCCCGGGCGCCGCCGCATTCTTTGGATCTGGTTCCTGCTTGCTCATTGCGGCGCTCACCGGCTTTCGTAGGTGGCTATCCGCTCCTGCCTCCTCCGGTCTCCTGGGACGTTCCACATCCCTTTGGCCATTGGCCTTCCGAAACCTCTCAATCCGCCCAGGGCGCACGCTCTTGGTGGCTTCGCTCATCGCCTCCGCAACATTTCTCTTAATTTCTGTCGAAAGCTTCCATCGTGAAGGAGCGGTCGCGGGCGGGCGGGATTCAGGCACAGGCGGTTACCGGCTGGCGGCCGAAAGCGTGCGGCCAATTTACTATAACCTCAACGACACAGCGGGTCGCGAGACATTGAACCTAGCCGGCCAAAACGATACGAATTTTGTCAGTTTCCGCCTCAAGCCAGGCGACGACGCCAGTTGCTTGAACCTCTACGAACCGCGCAACCCGCGCGTACTCGGTGCGCCGCAAACTTTTCTGCGGGGGGGCCGTTTCGCCTGGTCGTCCTCGCTCGCCTTGACTCCGGAGGATAAAGCCAACCCATGGCTTCTACTCGAACGCCGGTCGATCGCGGCCGACGTGATCCCCGCGGTGGCGGATGCGAATTCGTTGCAGTACGTCCTTCACAAAAAAGTGGGCGAAATCGTGGAGGTGCCTGGCAGCCGCGGCGTGCCCATCCGGCTGCAGATCGTCGCCGCGCTTTCGGATTCGCTGTTTCAGAGCGAACTGATCATCTCGGAGGAAAACTTCAGAAGAGCCTTTCCCGACATTCAGGGTTTCCGCGTGTTTCTCATCGACGCTCCCGCCCCGCGAGTCGCCGGCGTATCTGACGCGCTTGAAGACGCCTTGTCCGATTCCGGATTCGACGCGCAGGACGCAGGCGAAAAGCTAGCCGCCTTCCATCGCGTGGAGAACACCTACCTCGCCACGTTCCAGGCACTGGGAGCACTCGGCCTTCTTCTGGGCACACTTGGACTGGGAACCGTTTTGGTGCGGAACGTCTTGGAGCGGCGACGCGAGTTCGCCCTGCTTGGCGCCGTAGGCTTCGCGACATCCCGCATGCGTTCTCTTGTGTGGCGAGAGAGTTTGTTGATGCTCGCCGCCGGACAGCTGGCCGGTATTGCGTCGGCGGCCGTTGCCATCGCTCCGGTGGCCGCCGAACGTGGATTCACCGGCTCGCTTGTTTCAATGTCGGCAATGATGGCTGCGGTCTTTCTCACGGGCGTCGTGGCCTGCTGGCTGGCGGCCGGGTATGTCGCCCGGCTTCCTCTGGTGGAAACGCTTCGCGCGGAATAGTTCGACAATGTTTATAGTGCTTCGATCTTTGTTACTGGTGTTCTGGTGCGCCTGCGCCGCATTCCCGCAGGTGCGTATCATGCCGTTAGGAGACGTGCGTCCCGGCATGAAAGGAACAGGAAAGACGGTATTTTCTGGCGACAAAATCGAAGACTTTGGCGTAGAGATCCTGGGCGTGCTGGAGAATACGGGGCCTAAGCAAGCCCTGATCCTGGCCAAGCTCACCGGCAATACCGTGGAGCGCACGGGAGTCATGCAAGGGATGAGCGGTAGCCCGGTCTACATTCAGGGACGCCTCATTGGAGCCGTCTCGAGCGCATTCCCGTTCGCCAAGGAACCCATCGCCGGCATTCAACCGATCGAACAGATGCTCAGCATCCCCAGCACACCGCCAGCGCGGGCGGTGGCGGCCAAGCGCACAACCTTTGGCGATGCCAATCCTTCGTCGATCCTTCCGAAAAACACGCGGGCCGAGATGAGGTTCGGCGAGACACGCCTGGTGGAGTTGTCCGCGCCTCTGTCGCTTTCTGGGTTCACGCAACGTGCGATCGAACAGTTCACTCCGCAGTTCCGCTCGCTCGGCTGGGAGCCCAGGCAAGGCTCCTCCTCCGGAGGCTCGGGCGGGCCTATGGGAGATCCGGCGCGAATTAAACCGGGGTCCATGATCAGCGTGCAATTGATGCGCGGCGATCTGACGATGGGTGCGGACGGAACCGTGACGCACGTTGACGGCAACCGCATATTCGCCTTCGGTCATCGCTTCCTCAGCACGGGCGGAACCGAGTTGCCCTTTGCGCGTGGCGAGGTGCTCACCTTGTTGCCGAACTTGTCCACCAGCTTCAAACTGTCCACAGCGCGCGAGCAGATGGGCGTCATTACACGCGATGCTTCGGTTGGCGTCGCCGGAACGCTCGGCCAGGCAGCGCGCATGGTGCCATTCGAGGCGGACATCGAAGGACCGGGAGGCCGCCGAAATTACCGCATCGAGCTTGCGCGGGATCGGCTGCTCACGCCATTTCTGGCGCAAGTGGCCACATTTGCCATGCTCGATGCGACGGAACGGCTGAGTGGCGCGGCGACGGTTCAAGTGCAGTCGCAGGTTGAGTTTGAAGGCCGCGTTCCGCCGCTGAAGATCGATACCGTCTATTCGGCGGACACCGCAACGGGGCTGCTGGCCTCGCTCGCAACTGCGCTGCCGCTCACCTACGCTGTGCAGTCGGATTTCGATGAGCTAACGCCGCGCTCAATCAACGTGCACATGCGCGCGAGCGAACGCAAGCAGCAGTGGACCATCGCCGGAGTGTGGGCGTCCCCATTGAAGGTGCGGCCAGGGGGAATCCTACGTCTCACCGCGCTTGTCCGCGGACCCGCCGGCGAGGACATCTCCCGCGAGTTTAGTTGGAACGTGCCCGCGGGCATGCAGACCGGAACTGCTCAGGTCCTGCTCAGCGATGCAACGACGGCGAACCTTTCTGAATTTGCCTCCACCATAGGGCAGCAACAAGCGACCGCCGAAGCAACCGTCGAGTTCTTGAACTCCCTTCGCGCAAACCAGAAGGCCTACCTCCGCGTGCTTCTTTCCAAGCCCGGCTTCACGCTCAATGGCCGTCCAATGAACGCGCCGCCCGCGTCGATGGCGCTCCTGTTCAAGGATTGGCAACCCGCTATCGGAGCAAACCTGATGATTCAGTCCGCCGCGGCAGAGTTCTCCTTCGAACCGGGCATAGGCGCCGTCACTGGTTCAAAATCCATCCCAATCGAGATACAGGAATAATGCGCAGACTAACAGCCGCCCTTCTTGCCGCTGCATTACCCTTGCTCGCGGCCAGCCCACAAGCCTGGGAGATGAGCAGCTACGACGATTTCCTCAAGGGAACTCCGGTGGGTTTGTCGATCGGCCGTCAAGGCCGTTTGCAGCTCGCGCCCAAACCTGTCGAAGTGTTTGCCTCGGCGCAAGGCGCTATCTGGGCGATGGCGCGCGCCGGCGACGGCACGATCTATCTCGCCACTGGCCATGGAGGCAAGCTGTTCCGCATTCCTCCCGGCGGCAAGGGAGAGGTGATCTTCACCGCACCCGAACCGGAAATCTTCGCCATCGCCCTCGATCCGCAAGGACGTGTCTACGCTGCGACGTCGCCCGACGGCAAGATCTACCGCATCGAAAACGGACGCGCGAGCGAGTACTTCCGCCCATGGACCCGCTACATCTGGAGCCTTGCCGCTGCGCCCGATGGCACACTTTATGCGGGCACCGGGGATCAGGGCCGCATCTATCGAATCACCGGCGCCGGGCAGGGTGAGTTGTTCTTCGATACCGAACAGATGCATGTCACTGCGCTCGCGCTCGACGCCAAGGGTCGCCTGCTCGCCGGCACCGAACCAAATGGCATGCTCTATCGCGTTGAATCGAAGGACAAAGCTTTCGCGCTGTACGATTCCGCCCTCCCGGAGATTCGTGCGATTCTTCCCGCACCTGACGGTTCTATGTATGTTGCCGCGCTGGGAGGCTCGCTCGTGAAACAACAGGGCATGGCAGCCGGCTCTACCCCACAAGTAACGTCCAACCTGCAGGTGAACACGCCCACAGTGACCATGACGGTCACCGAAGAAGGCGCACAACGGGGGCAGCAGCCACCGCCGCAACCGAAACCGCCGGCCGCTCAACAGCCGCCGACCACCCAATCACAACCGGATGCCGCCGCACAGCCTGTGATCGAGTATCCAGGAGCGGAGAAGGCCGCGCTCTATCGGATCGCCGCCGACAACACTGCCGAAACCCTGTGGTCCTCCAAGGAAGAAAACCTTTACGATGTCGCGCTGAATGGCAACCGCGTGTTTCTGGCGACTGATCACAATGCGCGGCTATACGAACTGGACCGCGACCGCAAAACGCGCTTGCTCGCCGAGACGCGTGAGGGCGAAGCCCTACGGCTTCTCGCCGACGCCGCAGGCATCCTTGTCGCCACGTCCCCTGCGGCACGCCTCGTGCGCTATGCGGAGGCGGCGAGTGAGGGCGAATTTGAATCCCCCGTCCACGATGCAACCACCGTGGCGCGTTGGGGCCGCTTGTCTTGGAGCGCGGAACCATGTGCGTCCTGCAAAATCGTCCTACGCGTACGCACGGGTAACTCGCCGCGGCCTGATCGGACCTGGTCGGATTGGAGTGAGCCTCTCTTGTCAGCGGAAGGATCGGCCATCCCGAATCCGAACGCCCGCTACGTCCAGTGGAAGGCGACGCTCACAGGTGCGGCGGGCAAGTCTCCGGTTCTCGACTCGGTGCGGCTCGCCTACCTTCCGCAGAACACCCCGCCGGAAGTAAAGTCGCTCACCGTGAGCGCGCTCAGCTCCACCGCGGCGGTTTCCGCCACCAAGCCCAGCGCGGCCGCGCAACCCTCCTACAGCATCACCGTGACCGACACAGGCGAAGAAGGGCCTTCGAGTAATTCCGGCACACCGACGCAACCAGTGACACGCGCCGCGACCGAACAGATCCAGATCGCCTGGTCGGGCGAAGACAAAGATGGCGACAAGCTCTCCTACAAGATCGAGTTCCGCGCCGACGGACAAAATGGCTGGACCTTCCTCAAAGGCAATCTCACCGAGACAATTCAACTATTGGATGCCGAATCGTTCGCCGACGGCCGCTATCAGTTCCGCGTCACGGCAAGCGATGCGGCGTCGAATTCGGCGGCGACAGCGCGGGAAGCTGACATCGAGAGCGCGCAGATTCTCTTTGACCGCACGCCTCCCGTGGTGACGTTGAGTGCGCCCAAGCGAAGCGGAGCCGGCAACCAGAGCGTGGAAATGCAACTGGAAGTGCGCGATGGAGCGTCGCCGCTGACACGCTGCGAATATTCGCTGAACGCAGGGCCGTGGCGCAGTCTGGATGCCGGCGACGGCGTAATCGACTCGCCTGTGGAGAAGTTCAACGTGCGGCTTTCGAATCTACCCGCCGGCGAATACCTGCTGGTTGTGCGCGCCTACGATTCGGCGAACAATGCGGGTCTGGCGCGCGCTGTTCTGAAGTGAGTCGCGTTCCCGCTAAAGCACCTGATGCAATTTCATCATGTTCGTCGTGCCCGGACGGCCGATGGGCTGTCCCGCAACAAAAACCACTGTGTCGCCGGATTTCACGAGCCCGTTTTCCAACAAATAACGATCCATCATGGCCATCATCTCGTCGGTCGATGCGAGATCGGGCGCCACGTGTCCACGCACGCCGAAAAGCACGCTCAACTGACGAGAACGGTCAGCTGAAGGGGTAAAGGCGTATATGGGGACCGAAGGCCGGTAGCGAGCCACCAACCGGGCGCTGGTGCCGGTGGCGGTGAACACTACAATTGCCGCCGCTCCTAACAAAACCGTGGCGCGCCACGCCAGGTAGGCGATCATCTCCGGGCGCGTGCGATGCTCCGGACGCCCCAATTCCAATCCGCCGAACTGGCTGAGCTTCGAATCGGTCTCGGAGGCCACACGCTCCATCATGGCGACGCTTTGGACGGGATACTTGCCCGCCGATGTTTCCGCCGAAAGCATCACGGCATCCGTTCCGTCGTAAATGGCATTGGCCACGTCGCTCACTTCCGCACGCGTCGGAAAACTGTTTTCGATCATGGATTCGAGCATTTGCGTTGCCGTGATCACAAACTTTCCCATCACACGCGCCTTTTGAATGATCGACTTCTGGATGAAGGGCACCTGTTCGAGCGCCATTTCGACACCCAGATCGCCGCGCGCCACCATCACGCCGTCTGAGGCTACCAATATCTCATCCAGATTCTCCCAAGCCTCCGGTTTTTCAATCTTCGCAACGATCGGAATGCGCGAGTCATGCTCTTCCAGGAAATGCCGCAGCCGTAAGACATCGTCGCGCTTGCGCACGAACGAGAGCGCCACCATGTCCGCGCCATATTCCAACGCTTGGCGCAGATCCGCCATATCTTTCCGCGTAAGCGACGGGGTGGACACCTGCACCCCCGGCAGATTGATTCCTTTGCGGTCGCTGATTCTGCCGCCGCTGACAATGACGCACTTCACTGCGTTGCCGTTGCTCGACACCGCCCGCAGTTCTATGGCCCCGTCAGCGAGCAGAATGCGGTCGCCCGCACGCACATCGCGCGCGAATTCGGAATAGCTTGTAGAGGCAATATCGCAGGTGCCGGTCACCTGCTCGGTGGTGATCGTAAACTCGCGGCCTTTCTCGAGCATGCACCCGCCGTCCTCGAACCGGCCCAGGCGGATCTT
>DASRHX010000421.1:0-6044 GCA_035650295.1 Bryobacteraceae bacterium
TCAACAGCGGATGGAGCCGCAAGGCGATGCACCGGCAGATCGTGACCTCGGCAACGTATCGTCAGGCGTCCACATATCGCAAGGATGCCGCAGCGGTTGATCCGGATAACCACCTTCTTTCGCGCCAAAATCGGCTGCGTCTGGATGCCGAGATCATCCGCGACGCGTCACTTGTGGCCAGCGGGTTGTTGACGCCCACCATCGGCGGCCCCAGCGTCTACCCACCGTTACCCGCCGGCGCGAACTCCGTGACGCAGGTCCGCCGTGAATGGAACACGGCAAGCGGGCCGGACCGATATCGCCGCGGCCTCTACACATTTTTCCAACGATCGGCCGGCCATCCGAGTCTGATCGTCTTCGATGCGCCAGACGCCTCGGTATCTTGCACGCGCCGCGTCCGTTCCAATACGCCGCTTCAGGCGCTGACGTTGTTGAACGACGAAGCGTATGTTGAATTCGCTTCGGCCCTGTCGGCGCGTATCCGCAAGGATGCTGTAACGGATCCGGATCGTCTGCGCCTCGGATACGAGCTTGCTTTATCCCGCGACCCCAAACCCGCCGAACAGGACCGTTTTTTCCGATTTATTCAGTCGCGCCGGGATTCAGTTGCCGGCGGCGCATCCGATGAGAAAGTCTGGAACGCAGTGTCGCGCGCGCTGCTCAACCTCGATGAGTTCATGACGCGGGAGTAATTCGTATGACCTATGACGACCGTCTTCTTCGCCTCCGCACACGGCGCCAGTTGTTCCACGATTGCGGCGTGGGTGTGGGCAAGGCCGCATTGGCCAGCATGCTCGCCGGCACAGCCCTTGGGGAGGCACGCAAGCCGCATTTCCCAGCGCGAATCGACCGCGTCATCTACCTGTTCATGGCTGGCGCGCCGAGCCAGTTCGAGTTGTTCGACTACAAGCCCGAGCTACAGAAGTGGGATTCGAAGCCTACGCCCGATTACTTCCTCAAGGGAAAGCGTTTCGCCTTCATGGACACGTTTTCCAAAGAGACACCGAAGCTGCTGGGTACGCGGCGCAAATTTCAGCAATACGGCAAGAGCGGCCTGTGGTTCTCTGAATTGTTTCCGCACATCGGAGCGATGGCTGACGATCTGGCGCTGGTAAGCGGCATTTCGACGGAGAACTTCAATCACGGCCCGGCGAAGCTCTTCACCAACACTGGCTCAGTGAGGCCCGGACGACCCAGCATCGGTTCCTGGGTCACCTATGGAATTGGCAGTGAATCGAACGAGCTGCCCGGCTACGTTGTGCTGCAATCCGGTCCCCGCGGTCCGCGCGGCGGCGCGGCGCTGTGGGCGAGCGGGTTCATTCCCACTTCCTATCAGGGCGTACCCTTCCGTTCGGCCGGCGACCCCATTTTGAATCTTTCCTCACCGGGCGGCGTGGATGCAAACGAGCAACGGGCCACAATCGACTTAGTCGGCGACATCAACAGGCTCGAATTGGCGGAATCGGGCGACTCCGAAATTCAGACGCGCATCTCTCAATACGAGATGGCCTACCGGATGCAGTCGAGCGGTCCCGAACTCATCGATTTCTCCAAGGAGACAAAAGAAACGATCGAGATGTACGGCGCCGAACCGGGCAAAGCGTCCTATGCGAACAACTGCCTGCTGGCGCGGCGATTGGTGGAACGCGGCGTGCGCTTTGTTCAGCTCTATCATTCCGACTGGGACCACCACCAGGATTTGACAGATCCACTCACCAGCGTGTGCAAGGAAGTGGACCAGCCAACCGCCGCGCTCATTCGCGACCTCAAACAACGTGGCCTCCTCGATCGCACGCTCGTGATCTGGGGCGGAGAGTTCGGCCGCACGCCGATGGGCGAAGTCCGCGAGAAGGGGAAGATTGGCCGCAATCATCACATCGACGCGTACACGATGATGATGGCCGGTGGTGGGCTACAAACGGGCCGTGTGATTGGCGGGACCGACGAGTTTGGTTTCAGCCCTGCTGGGGAACGTATTGACGTTCACGATGTCCAGGCGACGTTGCTTCATCTGTTGGGCCTGGATCACGAGAAGCTCACCTACCGCTTCATGGGCCGCAATTTCCGTCTGACTGACGTATCCGGCAAGGTCATTAAACCGCTGCTTGCATGACACTCCAGTGAAAACTCATTCCGCGACACGCCGGAGCGCTGTGTTCACGATTGCGGGTACAGAACCTGGATGGGTGGGCGTGTGCTCCCTGAATGACCGCCGCGTATTCTTCGCTGGCACCGACTGGTTCACGAGACCTTGGTTGCCTCCAGCTGGCGACAGTGTACGCTGATTGTCGTGGCTGGGCTTTCAAGGGAGGACCTTCCCGTTGAAGTCGTATCGAGAATCGGGCGTGGAGACCGCTCGGCGGAAGATGCCTTCGCCCGGCATTTTTCCCGCAAAGTGTACGCCCTCGCTTGCGCGCGCCTGCGCGACGAAGAACTGGCGCGGGAACTGGCTCAGGACATACTGATTGCCGTCATCGTAGCGCTGCGGGCGGGCCGGGTTCGCGAAGCCGACCGGCTCACGGGATTCGTACTGGCGACTGCGCGTAATCACATCGCGAACCATTTCCGCGAGGAGAGCCGGAAGCCAGCGATGGAAGAAGCTACCGAAGCACTCGCGGCCCCTCTACTGAAGGACCGGTTGGAAGCCGTCCAGCGCCGCGAATGGTTGCGAAAGGCCATGGAGAGGCTGGACCCGCAGGATCGTGAAATCTTACGGCTGAACCTCGTAGAACAGGTTCGGCCCGACGAGATTGGTATGCGTACGGGCCTCTCCGCCGAGAGTGTGCGGCAGCGAAAATCCAGGGCAATACGAAAACTGGGCGAATGGATGGAACGATTTCAGTCACAAAAGACGGGCCGAGTGTACTGACTAGGTAGGGATGGAAATGGACCATGCGATGAGCTGCGAACAAATCGAACGCGATGAGATCGTGGAGAAGTACGTCGCTGGAACGCTGGCGGAGGACGCAGCGGAAGCATTCGAGGAGCACTACTTCCGCTGCGCGGCGTGCCTGGCAAGGTTGGAGACCGTGCAGAATGCCATCGTATTGATGCGAAGTCCGCTGAAGATGCGACGCTATTCCTATGCAGGCCTGGCGATGGCAGCGGGCCTGGTGATTGCATTAACCGGCGCGCTTGTATGGAAATTCTCGGAGGTCTCGGATCGGCGAACTCCGGTTACGGTCGCTCGCCAGCAGCCACCACCGCAAAATCCCTGGGCGGAATTGGGCCGGTTCGAGGCACCCGTTTACCGCGAAGCCAGGCTTCGCGGAGCGGGGGACAGCGCGAGTGAGGACTTCCAACAAGGAATGGCCGCGTACCAGCAGGGCAATTACGCGAAAGCGGTTTCGCTGCTTCAAAAGGCGGCGAAATCCAACCCGCGCGAGGCACAGACGATGTTTTTTGCGGGAATCAGTTTGATACTCGCCGGCAATACAGCGGAGGGCCTGGAAACATTGCGCCGAGTGGATGCGCTAGGGCTGACGCCATACCAGGAGGAGTCAAGATTTTATCAGGCTAAAGCGCTGCTGCAACAGGGCGACTCCACCGCTGCGAGGAACGTCTTGACCGCGGTGGTGGCGATGCATGGCGACTGGGAGACGCAAGCGAAGGAGCTGTTAGCCAAGCTGGCTCAGTGATCCACACGGACGCGATTGGATTGCGCTAAGCTACGCGCAGGGTTTCCCATGCGTGCTTTCGCTTTAGCGCTTGCGTTCGCTGTGTGCTTGCCGGCCCAAGGTCCCACGGGCCTGGCTGAGGCACGGAAACTTTTCGATGCGCGAGACTTTGAAGCTGCCGAGCGCGTTTGCCGCCAGAGATTGGCAGGACTAGCCGCCGAGGGCAAGAGCGAATCGCTCGACGCAACTCAATTTCTCAACGTCCTAGCCCGGACGCTAGCGCTGAAAGGACGGGTTCCCGAGGCAGTACCGGTGGCACGGGAATCGCTGACGATTGCCGAGCGGCTGCTCGCACCCGACGATCCGCAATTGGAAGACTCCCTTGAGGCGCTTTCGTTCGTCTACAAGTGGAACGGTGAGACGGCCCTTTCTCGCTTGCTGCTGGAAAGGATCATCGCCATTCGGCGGAAAGCGTACGGGCCTGACGATCCGCGCACGTTGGATGAAGTGGATACCCTTGCCGCGGACCTTTTCTCGCTGGGCAACTACGTCGAGGCAGCAGCGTTGTTCAGCCGGAGTGTGGCAATTCGGGAGAAGCATCCGGAGCGCGACAAACACCTCTATACGCAGGCCATTATGGGCCTCGGCATGACTCGTTGGAGGCAAAAACGCTTAGTGGAGGCACGGTCGCTTCTTGAACAGGCGCTGGAGTTGCGGCTGGCTGTCTCCGGTGAATGGGACGTTTACACGGCGGCCACCATCCACAACCTAAGCCTGATCGTGGGCGACCAGGGAGAGATTCAGACTCAATTGGAGTTGCAACAGCGGGCGCTTCGCATCCGCGAGAAGGTGTGGGGGCCTGAGCATCAGAACCTGGCCAACGGACTGCATAGTGTCGGCACGATCCACTTGCGGCTGGGCAACACGCTAACGGCTCGCGACTATTTTGAACGCGGCTTGCAAATGCGCCGCAAGACCCTGGGTGAGGAGCATCGGGATACAGGCCAGTCCCTGAACGCCCTGGCCTTCACCTATTTGGAAGAGGATCTCCCGCGTGCAGTGGCGCTGACGCTGCAAGCGCAGGCGATACAGTCGGACTCGCTCCGTGCCAACATTCGTGGACTCTCCGAACGCGAGGCGCTGTTGATGTCAAACGTCAAATGGGGAAACCTGAATCTGGCGATCAATGCGCTGCGAAAACCCGCCGCCACTGCGGAGCTTCGCCACAAAGTATGGGATTCCGTGGTACGCACGCGCAGCTTGGTTTTGGACGAGATGATGTGGCGGAAATCCCTTCCTGACCAGGAGCAACTGGCCGCGACCCGCGGAGCTTATTCGAGGAGACTGCTGAGTGGAAGAGGCAAACTCGATGCGGCTTCCTACCGCCGCGAGCTTTCGGCGCTTCGCGAAAAGGCGGAATCCGCGGAACGGGATTTATCGTCGCGAAACCAACGATTCCGCGAGGCCCAGCGGCAGGACAGCGCCGGTTTCGAGGAGGTGAAGCGGTCCTTGCCGCCGGGCGCCGCAATGGTGAGTTATCTGCATTATCTGGATGAGAGGCCTGGTTCGGAGGAGTTGCGCTATGGCGCCTTGGTATTAGATTCGACAGCTGGGGAAACACGTTTTGTCGATCTCGGCGAGGGCCAGGAGATCGATGGCCTGGTATCCAGATGGCGAACGCAGTTTGCACAGGAAGCCTCCTCCGGCGGCCGCGCGCCGAGGTTAATGGAGCAAGCGAATCGCACCGCCGGGCTGGCCTTGCGGAGGAAAATCTGGGACCCCTTGACGGCTTCACTTAAGGGGGCGAAGGCAGTGTACGTGGCCCCCGATGGCCCGCTCCATCTGGTCAATCTAGGCGCATTGCCGGTAGGCGAATCCAAGTATTTGATGGAGACGGCGCCTACCCTCCACTACCTCAATACCGAGCGGGATCTCTTGCGGGAGCCGTTAGGGGCAAAGGGGGTGGGCAGTCTGCTCGCCGTGGGCGATCCAGCGTTCGGGGCCGCGCCGATGCCGCCTCGTGCCGCCACATGGCGGGCGGATTCCGGTCCTTGTTTCGACCCGGCTCAAGTGAAATTTGATGCATTGCCTTCCTCGGGAATTGAAGCACGCGAAGTGTTGACGACATGGCAGCGAGCGGGAGGCGACGGCATTCTTCTCGACGGTCCTCGGGCGACGCAGAGCGCGGTGGAACAGTCGGCCACAGGGAAACGCGTCGTCCATCTGGCCACGCATGGATTCTTCTACCGCTCGCGATGCGGAGCAGGCTCTGAAGCCGTGAATCCACTTAGTTTGGCTGGCCTGGCGCTGGCGGGTTCCAACCGGTCGGGCGGCGGATTGCTCACCGCGGACAAAGTTCTCCAGCTCGACCTGCAGGGCACGGAGTGGGCTGTGCTCTCGGGCTGCGATACAGGTTTGGGCGACACT
>DASRHX010000422.1:0-2602 GCA_035650295.1 Bryobacteraceae bacterium
TCAACAGCGCTTGCTTGGCCCGTTCCGCGCGCGTCGCGCGAATCGCCTGCATGGTGCTCACGCCCACGCCAGCCAATAGCGCGAGCGCGATGGCGGCGCTCGCGGCAAAAGCGAGCTTGTGGCGGCGAATGGCTTTCTGAAGTCGATATGCCGTCGATGGCGGCCGCGCGACGACCGGTTCGTTGTTCAGGTGCCGCTTGAGATCCAGCGCCAGCCCGTTGGCAGTGTCGTAACGGCGCGTGCGGTCCTTCTCCAGACACTTCATCACGATCCAGTCCAGATCGCCTTTGAGTTGATGGACCAGCTTTGGTCCGTCGGTTGAACGACGCTTCGCCGTCGTAGTCAGTTCGTCGCCCCGCAACGTCGCAAGGCGTGTGCTCGGCCGGATCGGTTCCTTCTCGCGAATCGTCTTGCGCATCTCGTCCAGGCCGAAGGCGACCAACTCCTCTGCGCTGAACGGTGTGCGTCCTGCGAGCAACTCGTAGAGCAGCACCCCGAGGCTGTAGATGTCGCCGCGGGTGTCGATGTCCAGCCCGCTCATTTCCGCCTGTTCGGGGCTGATGTAAGCCGGCGTGCCGATGAACTGGTGCAGTTGCGTGTAAATGGTCGCATCGGTCAGCCGGCCTTCCGTGGCTTTGGCGATGCCAAAGTCAATGACCTTGGGAACGGGCATGCCGTCATGGAGGGTCACCAGGATGTTCGATGGCTTGATATCGCGGTGGATGATTCCCTTCTGGTGAGCATGTTGGATCGCGTGGCAAACCTTGATGAACAAATCGATCCGCTCTCGCGTGCTGAGATTGTTCTGGTCGCAATAGTCTGTGATGGGAATGCCACGGACCAGTTCCATCACAAAGTACGGGCGTCCCGCCTCCGTGGCGCCGGCGTCGAGCACCCTGGCGATGTTCGGATGATCCATCATCGCCAACGCCTGCCGTTCGGCCTCAAAGCGGGCTACGACAGCCCTGGTGTCCATGCCCAGCTTGATAACCTTCAGCGCCACTCGCCGCCGAACCGGTTCCTCCTGTTCGGCGACATACACGACTCCGCAGCCACCTTCGCCCAGATTCTCGCGGATTTTGTAGCGGCCGATGCGCTCGCCGGGACTTTGAGGGTTCTCAGAAACACGAACTGTCTTGCCCCCGTCAGCCGCAGGTTGATCGCGCAGAAATGCAGTGGCCTCATGCGCCCGCAGCAACTCCTGCACGCGCGCCAGCAACGCTGCGTCCAGGCCGCATGCTCCTTTAATGTACCCAAAGCGTTCTTCGGGTGACGCAATATCCAGCGCGGCCTCAAAAATCTCCTTTTCGCGGCCGAGTTGATGATGATCTGCCATACTTCAACCCTTAATGCTCCGTGGCGGTTCGGTTTGGGCCAATAATCTTTTGGGTAAGTTGCTCACCCGCTCCGGCGCAATTCCTCAAATAGCCAGGCACGTGCATACCCCCAGGCTCGTTTGGCCGTGCGCTCAGATAAACCCAGGACTTTTGCGGCTTCGACATTCGGCAGTCCAGCGAAGAAACGCAGCTTTATCAACTGCGCTCCAACGGCGTCGTGCAGCGCCAGCCTGTCCAGCGCTTCACTGACGGCGAGCACTGCATCATCGCTTTCGACCATCGCGAGATCGAGCTTTGCCCAATCGACCCGTTGTAATTCGCCGCCGTGCTTCAAGCGCCGCTTGCGTCGGGCATTATCAACGAGGATTCGCCGCATCGCTTCTGCCGCCGCGCCGAAGAAGTGCGCGCGGTTCTCGAATCGCGCTACGCCATTCCCGCCGGCCAATCGCAGCCATGCCTCATGCACCAGTGCGGTCGGCTGGAGCGTTTGCCCCGGCGTTTCATTTGCCATCTTTGCGCCGGCGAGCTGGCGCAGTTCCTTGTAAACCAGTGGCAGGAGTTGCTGCGCTGCAATTCCATCGCCGCGCACGGCAGCATTCAGGATGCGCGTAAGATCGGCCATGAGACAAGAGTAACTGCGCCCATTCCAAAACGGGAGATGAAAGTTCTATGCTGCGGCACGCTGCAATCGAGAAACTCGAAGGCTGGCTCTGCCTGACAAATCTTTTACGATTTCCTTACCGCGCTCTCGCAATTCAAAACTGTGCCGGCGCAAACTGGTCGTGCTATGAAATTCGCGTGCGTTGTTTTTCTCGGCTGTTCGGCGTCTCTCTTCGCGCAACCTGTGGATTACAAACCTGCGCCGTCTTCGCCGCTCAGCATTCCCGGCGGCGGGCACTCCTTTGTTGCCGGCGATGTGGACAAGGATGGGCATGTCGACCTGGTTGTTGCTGAGAACAACAAACTCTCGGTGATGCTCGGCGATGGGAAGGGAGGCTTCGCTCCGGCATCTGTCCCGCTGACACCCGTCACCGGCGTCGGCGGAGAAATGCTGCTCGCTGATTTCAATCGCGATGGGGTTCTCGATTTTGCCGGCGCGCACCATGACCGTTATGAAGTTGTGCTCCTGCTCGGGCGCGGCGATGGCACCTTCACCAACGCGCCCGGCTCGCCCTTTTCCGCGCGCGCGCCAGGAAAGCGTCCGCACACACACGCGCTTTCCGCCGCCGATGTGGATCGGGATGGCAAGCTGGATCTCGTTACCG
>DASRHX010000423.1:0-2912 GCA_035650295.1 Bryobacteraceae bacterium
GCGATGGACGCCGATCAGCGGCTCTCAGGGGTGCGTTTTTGCGTGGCGTCCGCGAAGGAGTTTCCCGGCCGGTTCAGGGTGAGCCGCAGAGTCAGTGGGCCACTGCCCGCCGGAATCTCCGTTGGGACGGCGGAAGTTGCCGCGGCCACGGCGTCGCCGGGCCAAACGGCATGCAGTTGGTAGGGAACGCCGGCGAAGAGGCTGAGGCTAAAGTGACCGTTCGGGTCTGCGGTTTCTTGTGCCACAACCGCATTCGAAGAATCCAGTGCGATTAGACGAACGAGGGGCGCGGGACGCCCGTCAGCCATCCAAGCGAACCCTTGCACATCACGTGTCTTCAACCGCTCGGGAAGCACGAAGTCGTAGGTGCGGCTTTCGGGCCTGCCAGAGAATTCGATCTGGGCGGCTGCGGATGGGTTTTCGGTTCCCGGATAGAACCAACGTGGATAGGGAGTCTCTCGAGTTGCCGTGCGCGAGAGGTTGACGCCCAGTTGGAATTGGCCAGGCCGGGAGACGTTCACTTGATATCGTCCGTCCGCGTTAGTCACGGCGCTGTCTTCGAGACCCCGCGCGGAGAGAACCTCTATTTCGACGCGAGCAGCAGGCTTTCCATCATGCGCGGTTACCTGGCCAGAAAGTTGAAGGGTTCGCAACAGGGTCACGTCGACGCAGCCCTTGGGGTTCACGCGGACCTTGGGGTCGCCTGGCAGAATGTCATCCGATTCCTGATGGACGGAGTATTCGCCTGGCTGCAAGTGAGGAAATGCCGCGACGCCCGCAGCGTCAGTTTGGCTCGAATAAGGTCCACCCGACCCTTCCGCGCGGATCGTTACACCGCGCTTGCCGGGTTCGCCCGCCACACCTGTGCGCACGCGAAGCTGACCGGTCGCGGGCGCCCGCGCCATCTGACGAAAATAGGCAATGTCTTCGGCGGCTTCCTCTAACGGCCGTGTTCCAGAACAGATGCCTGTCGCAAGGCGCCGTTGCGCATCGAGGTGCGCATAGACGACATATTCGGCGCCGGTTCGAAAGGCATAGCCGCAGTCACCGCCACCAAAGCCGGTGACGATCTCAATTTCCGTCTGTCCCGGCGAGACGCCGGTGAGTACCTCGCCCACCCGCATGCGAACGGTGCGCACAGGAGGAACCATTCGCATCCGCCCACCGATCGGCATTCTGCTTGCTGTAACCGGTCCGGCGCCCGGGGTTGGAATGGGTGGGGCGGGCGGATCCGCGATCGCCAGGACGGTTCCCGTAAAGGCAGCAGCGGCACGTCCCGCCGAATGGCAGGGTGGGCCTCCCGGCAGGCATGAACACGCCCACGCCTGATGGAGAGGTGCACCGAGCAGCGCGAGAAGCGCGAAGACTCGTCTAGCGCCGGCAGGCGGGCCGGCGCGGGGAAAAGAGACGGCGCGCGGGACGCCCGTCAGTCCTGATGGATTTCGTGGAAGCGGCGGTCGTTCTGGCGGTTGTCGATGGTCACGGTCTTGAAGCGGCGGACGAGCTCGACGGCGATGGCTTCGATCACAAAAACGGCCTGTTGTTGCTTGCCATGATTCGGAAGAGACGACTTCGAGTTCCAGACGGACTCCATCGCCGCCTCGAGCGCCATTTGGGCGGGTATGGGCGCGAGGCTCTGAGGATCGCTGAACTCGTACTTGACGATTTCAGGCCACAGCGCGTCATGGACCTTGCGGCAGGTGTGAGGATTCAGCGTCATCATGTCGAATTCCCCGGAGCGTGTGTCGCGGTGGAACTGCAGCCACAAACCCGTGCGCAGCCGCTGATCGATTGACGATTTCCTGCGGTCCTTGGGACCGCGGCGGTCGTGTGTTCGATATTTCAGTTCGCGAAGCGGCAATTCCCGCTTAAATAGTTTGGACGTGGAGAGGGCGTCGATGATCCAACCAATCCCCTTCGCAGCCAGGGCAATCGTGTTATCCGTGATGTTCACAGTTCCCTCCTCCTCTCAATCCGTCGAGCTAAGTGGGTTTCCCGGTCACGTGCTCAGCAGTTCACACTACCAACAGTGGAATATTTAGCAAAAATTCGCAGCCTAAAATGTTAGGACTATTCTTGACAAATACTTGTGAGACAGCCGTTTGCGGAGATGTGTGCAGTCGAACTGCGCTTGCGTTGACAAAATTTGCCAAACGACTGTAGTTTGGTAGTCGTAAGGAGCCGATTCGTGCCAACAATGAACATTTCGCTTCCGGAGGCGATGAAGAGCTTTGTGGAAGAGCAGGTTCAGAAGGGCGAATACGGAAGCGCGAGCGAGTACGTGCGCGATCTGGTTCGACGGGACCAGCAAGTGCGGGCGCAAGCCAAATTGGAAGCGCTCCTCATCGAAGGCATTGAGAGTGGAGAGCCAATGCCGGTGACGGCCAGCTACTGGGACGCGCTGAAGCGAGACCTTGCTAAGCGGCGTAAGAAGCGGGGCGGGTGAAGCGAGAACTTGCGGTACTTCCAGCGGCGCGCCGCGACATGCTGGAACAGGCGGAGTTCTACGATTCGGAGGCGGGCGAACAGTGGGGTGACCGCTTTGTCCAGGCTTGTGAGTCGGCCCTTGCGCGGCTGATCGAATTTCCAGCGATGGGGGCGAAGTTCCGGCAGCGAAGTCCGGTGTTGCGGGGCTGCCGATTTTTAGTTGTTCCAGGCTTTGAGATGAGCTTGATCTTCTACCGCTTGTCCAAATCGCGAATTGAGGTCATTCGCGTGGTACATGGGGCGCGCGATTTGGGAACACTCGATTGAGTAGGGCCGCCTTACTAGAACATGCGGCCGCTGTAGCGGACGCCGATGCGCCAGAGGCGTGGGGGGCCGATGGCGGGCACAGGCGTATAGCCGACGAGGTATTCGCGATCAAGCAAGTTTTCGAAAACGGCCTGGAGGGCGACGGTGGGGCGGATCTG
>DASRHX010000424.1:0-2978 GCA_035650295.1 Bryobacteraceae bacterium
TCGCCCCTGCCGCCGCAACCAGTTTCATCATCTCCGAGCTGCCGGGACTTCGCGAGGCAAACCGCACCTCGTGGCCTGCCTTCGCCCAATGCTTCCCGAGAGCTCCGCCTACATTGCCCGAACCGAGAATGGCAATCGTCATTCAGAACCTGCCTCCGTTTCCTGTATAGCATCTGGCGTCCTTAACCCCTCGCCAACACAAAATCGACTTCGTACATGTCGTACTCCGCCGGCTTCATTCCCGCGCTGGTGTACACTCCCCTTGCACGCTCATTATGCTTCTCCACATACAGGCGGATGCCGCATACTCCGCCATCCGACTCGGCCCGCCGCAACAAGTGTCCATACAGAGTCTTGTATACGCCGCGGCCCCTCGCCTCCGGCGCCACGTACACACTCTGAATCCACCAGAAAACGCCATTGCGCCAGTCGCTCCATTCGTAAGTCACCATCAACTGCCCCACCACTTGACCGCGTTCGTCCTCGGCCACCAGATACCAGCCTCGCTCTGGCTTCTCAAACACGGCGCGGACCCCCGCCGCTACGCGCTCCCATTCGAGCGTGATGCCCTCGGTCTCCCGCGCCATACTCGCGTTGAATCGAGCGATCACCTGCGCGTCCGACGCCGCGGCTTCACGCACCTTGATTCCCATAGTCTGTATGCTTCCCATAGAACCCTCGTATACTATAAGGGTTTATTCTTCGATGAAGGACTTGTTGGAACGCTCGCGGAATCCCGAGCCGGACGGGGATCTCCTCGCGCAACTCGAACCCGATCGCCTGCCCACCCATGTCGCCATCATTATGGATGGCAATGGCCGCTGGGCTCGCCGGCGCAACCTTCCGCGCGTCGCCGGACACAAAGCGGGCATTGATTCCGTTCGCATGTCGGTGGAAACCTGCGCCAAGGTGGGCATCCAGGCGCTTACGCTTTACGCGTTTTCTATCGAAAATTGGAAGCGCCCCCGCGCTGAGGTCACCACGCTGTGGCGCCTGCTTCGCGTCTATCTGCGCAAGGAGCTCTCGACGCTTCTCGACAACGGCATCCGTCTTTGTCCCATCGGCCGCCTCGATCAGCTTCCCGACTCGGTCCGTCGCGATCTCGACGAAACTGTTCGCGCCACTTCTTCTGGCAACCGGATGCAGCTCAATCTCGCCATCAATTACAGTGGCCGGGCCGAAATCGTCGATGCGTTCAACCGCATTCTCGAGGAGGCGCGCCGTGCTGGTACGCTCGAAACGCTCAACGTTGACGAGGACGCCATCTCCTGTTCGCTCTATACGGCCGGCCTCCCGGAGCCTGACCTTCTCATCCGAACCTCGGGCGAAATGCGTGTTTCCAATTTTCTCCTGTGGCAGATCGCCTATGCCGAGCTCTACGTGACGGAAACCCTCTGGCCCGACTTCACGCGCGATGAGCTCGTGCGCGCCCTTCTGGAATACCAGCGCCGCGAGCGCCGCTTTGGCGGTCTGGCCGATTCAGCCGTTTCCGCGCCCGATTCGAACGAATCCCACCTTGTCGGTGTCGCCCACACACCATCCAAATGAAGCGGGTTCTGACCGCGCTGGTCCTGATCCCTATCGTTACGTGGCTATGTCTCTGGGCGCCGCAACTGGTTCTGCTCGGCGCTACTGCCATCGTCGCCACGCTTTGTTTCCGCGAATTCCGGCAGTTCGCCGCTGCTCATGGAATGTCCGTGCCTGGCCCACTCGGTTATGCCGCCGGCATGCTCGTGCTGCTCGTCCCTACGGTGCACATCAGCCTGCTCTTTCTCGCGCTCGCCTTCACGCTCGTGCTCGCGCTTCGCGCCGGTGACCTGAAATCCGTCCTTCCCTCCGGCGCCGCACTCGCCTTCGGGCTTATCTACATTTACGGCGCTTGGCGCTGCGGTGTCGAGCTGCGTGTCATCAGTCCCCACATGTTGCTCTACGCGCTCTCCATCAATTGGGTCGGCGACGTCGCCGCCTACCTGACTGGTTCCGCCATCGGGCGTCACAAACTCGCCGCCCGCGTGAGCCCTGGTAAATCCTGGGAAGGATTCTTCGGATCCCTGGCGGCGACCACTATCTATGGCGTCGCCTTCCTTGCGTACTTCCAACCCGCTATGCCTGCATACGTGGCCGCCGCTCTCTCCATCGCCGCGAACATTGGAGGTCAACTGGGCGACCTCGTCGAATCCGCCATGAAACGTGGGGCAGGAATGAAGGACTCCGGCTCCATGCTTCCTGGCCATGGCGGTTGGCTCGACCGTGTCGACTCCTCGCTGTTCACGCTCCCCATCGTGTACTTCTGGCTGCGGCATTGACACCGGCCTAATAGTAAGTATACACTTACCGTAAGTTATGGCTTACGGATCATCGTCGGCGTCCTCGCTTTCCGCACTCGCCGACCCCACGCGCCGCCAAATCTTCGAAGCTGTCGCCGCCTCGCCGGCTTCGGTCTCGGAACTCGCCCGCCTCTTTCCCATTTCCCGCCCCGCTGTCTCGCAACACCTCGCCGTCCTGCGAACCGCCGGCCTCGTCAAGCACCGCACTATCGGTACGCGCCACATCCATTCGCTCGATCCAGCGGGCCTTGCACACCTGCGCGACTACCTCGACTCGCTCTGGCAGCGCGCCCTGTTGAACTTCAAAACTCTCGCCGAACAAACGGCCCCCCAAAAATCCTCAAAGGAGAACGCACCCACATGCCCGCCACCGAACTCACGGTCCGCAAAACGCTCACCGTCCAAGCGCCGCAAGCCCACTGCTTCCAGGTCTTCACGGAACACATGACCGCATGGTGGCCCATCGATTCGCACAAGATCGGCAAATCGCCCGTCGAAGCAATCGTCGTCGAACCGCGCGCAGGCGGCCGTTGGTTTGAACGCGGCGTCGATGGCGTTGAGTGCGACTGGGGCCGCGTTACTGCCTACGAACAGCCCACGCGTCTCGCCCTCGACTGGCAGCTCACTCCCGAATTCGCCTACGATCCCAAC
>DASRHX010000425.1:0-9862 GCA_035650295.1 Bryobacteraceae bacterium
AAGGGACGGCACACTTTACCCGCACCCAGCAAGAAATCGTGTAGACGCCATCAGTAGCGCATCAATTGCGCTGAGTCAATTTCGGCTCATTTATCCGGCCGTGCGCGATCTCTTTTCACTCCACTGGATCGGGACAGCTACCGCCCCCTTGAAAGCCCGGTTCTATGCTTCCTGGCCTCCTTTTCACCCCAATATTGGACCTACTTTTCGTGTCTGTCAACAGGAAATTCATGAAGGACAAATGTGCGCGAAAAGTCTTAATTTACAGCGGTTCCAGTGATTTTTACATTGCGGAATGAACCCATGTCGAAGAAGCTCCCAATCCCGAATTTTCCCGCGCCCAAACTCATGTCCACCGCCCGCATCGAAGGGGATGTTTTGCCGTCGACATACACCTCCACCAAGCCCGTCGTTCCGTCATAAACGAGCTTCACTTTGTGCCACTGCTCATCGGGCAGAGTCGCCGGACCCGTGCGCGGCGAGATGCGCACGCGCTCGCCTCCGTACACATGGAACACGCCGTTGTGCACCACCTGTTCGCTCGCCGCGTCCACGGACAGATGAACGTAATTGAAGTGATTGTCGTCCTGCCAGGCGTAGGCGATCATCAGCGACGTGCGCCGCTTGCGAGCAGCCTCCGGCTCTTTCTTCATCTCCAGTTCCACCACCCCGCGAAGAAAGTTTGGAGTCGCCGCCACTGCATATTGCGTCGGACGCCGCGGCTGCAGCGCCGGCCGCGGAACCAATAGCTCCAAAACAGGATTGCCCTCTTTTGTCTCGACCTTCCAATCCGCCGCCACCGGCACATGCCATGTGAAACCGAAGGCATCGATCCGATCCGGACGTAGTGATTGCGCGCCAGCCACGCAAATGAAAAGGAGTAGGGATATGGGAACGCGTCTCATGCCTTCACATCATAATGCGAAAGTGGGTCCGGCCTCCGGGCCGCTCGTGCCCGCTCTAGCCCCACTTAATGCCCCGCCACCGGCCTTGGCGCCGTGGCTGCTTCTACAGCCGGTGCGGCCGGTGGATCCAGGTATTTCACAATCACCGTGACACGCCGGTTCGATGCGGCCAATGGATCTGCCGCTGCACGCAGGTTGCGGTCGCCAAAGCCTCGGACTTGCACTACCTGCCCCGCTCGCAATCCATTGATCTCCATCAGCCGCCGCGCGCTATTGGCACGATCGGCCGACAACTCCCAATTCGTGTACTCTCCGCCGCCGGAGAATGGCTTCGAGTCCGTATGCCCCTCGAGCAACAGGCTGTTCGGCAATTGCCCCAGTTCCTTGGCCAACATCAAAATCAGTTCTACGCCACTCGCACTCGGGCGCGCACTGCCGCTCTGAAAAAACATCCCGTTCTCGGTTTCCAGCAGTTCGATGCGCAGTCCTTCCCCGGTCACCGTAAGCGCCACCTGATCCTTCAACCGATCGAAGTCGGGCATCTTCTTCATCGCCTGCTCCAGTTGATTTTTCAAGCTGCCCATGTCGTCTTTGGTGAGGCTCAGCGCGTCGCCCGATCCGGCAGAGGCGCTTCCCGTCAACTTGCCCGCCCCGTAGGGGTCCTTGAAGTAGCCCGCTACCGATTCTTTGATCTTCGTGCTGCTGTTCATCAGCCACATCACCAGGAAAAAGGCCATCATCGCCGTCACGAAATCGGCGTAGGCCACCTTCCATGCCCCGCCATGGTGCCCGCCATGGCCGGCCTTCTTTTTGATAACGATGATCGGTTGCTTTTCTTCGCCCATCGTGGTGCCCGGCTAGCTCGTCGGCGCCGCGGCGCCCTTGCAGGCAGCTTCCATCTCTTTGAAGCTGGGACGTACCTCGTGCGGAATCGCCCGCCGCGCGAACTCGACAGATAAAATAGGAGCATTTCCTCTTATGTAAGCGATCGCCCCTACCCGCAGCACGTTGTAGTAATGCCCTTCTGCATCGGCCATCTTCGCCATGTTCGCCGCCAGCGGCCCCAGGAATCCATAACACAGCAGAATGCCCAGAAACGTTCCCACCAGCGCCGCGCCCACTTTATGGCCGATCTCTTCCGGCGGTCCACCAATTGAACCCATCGTGATCACCACGCCCAGCACCGCCGCCACAATACCCAGCCCCGGCAAACTGTCTGCCACCGAGTTCAGCGCCCCGATAGGCACCTGCGCCCCGTGATGGTGAACCTCCATGTCCAACTCCATCATCTGATCCAACGAAAATGCGTCCACGCCGCCCGATACGGACATGCGCATCGTGTCACAAAGGAAATCCACGGCATGATGATGCGACAGAAACTTCGGAAACTTTGTGAACACGTCGCTCTTGTGTGGATCTTCAATATCGGCCTCGAGCTTGGTGGCCCCGTGCTTGCGCGCCGATATGAACAATGCGTTCATCATTCGCAAGGTGTCCAGATAGAGGTCCTTTCTGAACGGACTGCCTTTCAGAATTCCCAGCATCCCCGCAAACAGCTGCTTGATTGTGCTCATCGGGTTGGCGATGAACAATGTACCCAGCGCGGCGCCGCCGATGATCACCAGCTCGGCCGGCTGCATCAACACGCCCAATACGCCGTGCTCCATCAAATAGCCGCCAATCACCGCGGCGATGACTATAACGATCCCTATGATTGCGAACATGAATTTCGTACACCGCGTGCCCACGCCCGGCCCATATCGCGGCCCGACTAGGCGAAGATCCTCAATCCATTCGGGCGGCTCTGACGCGCGCCACCTACGGAGATCTCATCGGCCCATATTCAGGTTCTTTGACATACACCCCGTTTTGCACCGCCCGCTTCCCAGCCCGCTCCCATCCATCTACTGCCGCCGCAGACGATTCTCAAGAATCCGAACCGATTCCTCTAATCGCTGCTTCCGCCCGGCTTCCTGCCGCAACGCCTCATCCACCCGCCGCTCATCGGCGCTCATCTGGCTGTTCAACACTCCCGCGTTGTCGCTCACGGGCTCCCGAGGCGTCACTGGCGGCCCCAGATATCGAGCAAACTCCTCGAGCGAAACCTCGCCGTTGCGCTTCATCCGTAATGCGACCTTTACATCGACGCCACGGCGCACATAGCTCACCGTCCCCGAATTGAGCTCCTCCCGGTCTAGCTGGATTACCTGAGCTGGTCCGTCATCGGTGATCTCCACCGTTCCCCCATCGGCGAACCGCACGCGCGGAATCGTTTGGTCCCAACGAATCAACAGTAGCTGGCCGCTTTCTTCCACGCGCAATCCCGCCGTGTCCGGCTGGTTGCTCATCAATTGCGGAATCAACATCACCGCCGCCGCCGCTAGCGACACCACCACCAGCACCAGCCCGGCCAGCCCCCACCGGAACCCTCGCTTCGGCTCTGCATAATCGCCAAGCATCGGTCCTACCGCCACCTCGGCGGTAAACCTGGGAGGTTCGGCCACTTGCACCGGAGTTTCCAAGGCCGTTTTCTCGCGGCCGGCGTCGCGGCCGTCCCGGTCGTGCCGTCTCGGACCGACCGGTCTCGGCGGTGCCAGCGTGGTCTGCGACATCACGCGCTGCGGCGCTTCCACAACCTTCGCTTCTGCCGTCGCCCTCGGAGGCCGTATCAATGCGGTCCCATTGGCCCGAACTTCGAACGCATTTGCGCTCTCCCCGGTTGCCAACTGCCCCTCGCCGTTCCTTCCAAAAAATCCCGCTACCGTTGGCCCCTGCCGCACGGGCTTCAATACCAGCGCCACCTGCTGCGCGCCTGGAAAATACCGCTCATGGATCTCCACGTCCTGCGGCTTCATCGCCACCGCGCTCCGCCCATGCGCAACCCACCAGCCCACCGCCTCCAATCCGTTCAACAAGCGGTCCCGCCCCGGCTGCCCGATCAGCGCCTCCAGCTTCCCGCAATCGGCTGCGCTCAATACGAAACTCGGCCCCATCGAATGGTCGCTCTCCAACTCGCGCCATTCGAGAATTCGCACCACCGCTCCCTCCATCCGGCCAAACAACACACCGCCAAACTCCACACCCCCGTGTCCAATGCGCTGGAATCCTTCCTCGGCGCGATGCCGGATTTCTTCGAGCACGTCTACCTCAATCTCGATCTCATAGGGGAACCCAGGCGAGCTCCACCTGCCCACCTCGTGCCCGTTTCGTGTCATTGTGGCCAGCATCGGTTTCTTGAACCCGTCCAGGTATGCCTTCGTATGCCCGTCAGAGCCGCTTGAAAAGCCTTATCCTGATGTTACCCAGTCTGCAACACTCATTTGAATGGGGCAACATCTAACGGCCTAGACCGGAAATCGCCAATGCCCAGTACGCCGATACCAAGCTCAAACCCGTTTTTCTACCTCCTCGGCACTGCGGCGAAGCTTGCCATCGACTCCATTCGCGCCCATAAACTCCGTAGTGCCCTCACTTTACTGGGAATGATCATTGGAGTTGCCAGCGTCGTATTGGTCGGCGCCGCCATCGACGGCCTGGGAGTTTACGCCGAAACCAGTACCGCTAGGGCCTTCGGTACCGATTCCTACCTGATTGCCCAAATTGCCAACGTCGGCCGCATGACCCGCTCTCAACGCGCCGCCAAACTCCGCACGAACAAACCCATCCGCCAGGAAGATGTCGATTACCTCCGCCTCACCACCGGCGAACAAATTCTCTACTCCCCCTATCGCAACCGCATCGAAGACGTGAAGACCGGCACCGCCTCCTACGAAGCCGCAATTCTCCTGGGGGTCTCGGCGGAACTGGCGGAGATTCGCGACGTCGCCGTCGAAGAGGGTCGCTTCTTCACCCAACAGGAAGAAGATACCCGCCAGTACGTGGCCATGATCGGCCAGGACATCCGCGACAAGCTCTTCTTCGGGACCTCCCCCATCGGAAAGAAAATCCGCATCAAAGGTTTCGATTTCACCGTCATCGGCATGCAGGAAAAGCTCGGCTCCACCGGCGGCCAGTCGCAGGACAATCAGGTCTACATGCCCGTCACCGTCTTCACGCGGATCTATGGCGCCGACCGCTCCATGGCCCTCTTCGCCAAACCGCGTCCCGAATCCGGTCTCGACTTCAATTCCGCCCTCGACGTCTCCCGCGTCGCCCTGCGTACCCGGTTCAAAGCCCGCCCCGGAGCCGAAGACAACTTCGACACTCTCACCCCGGACGCCATTCGTGGCTTCATCGATCAGATCCTTGGCGTCATCGCCGCCGTCGTCGTTCCGGTCACTGCCATTTCGTTGATTGTGGGCGGCATTGTCATCATGAACATCATGCTCGTCAGCGTCACCGAGCGCACCCGGGAAATCGGCATCCGCAAATCGCTCGGCGCCCGCTCGCGCGACATCATGCTGCAGTTCCTCACCGAAGCCACCATCCTCGCCTCCGTCGGCGGCGTTCTTGGCCTCAGCCTGGGTGCGGCCGCGGCCTTTCTGCTTGGCATTGTCATGGAGGTCACTCTGCCCATCACGATGCCCTACGTCGTCCTCTCTCTCTTCGTCTCGAGCCTCACCGGCATTCTCTCCGGCTGGTATCCCGCCCGCCGTGCCGCCCTCATGGACCCCATTGCCGCGCTCCGCGCCGAATAGAGCCCCATGCAACTCTCCACCCGCGAAAACTTCAACATGGCCTTTGACTCCGTCTGGAGCCACCGTTTTCGCTCCGGACTTACCATTCTGGGCATCGTCATCGGCATCACCACTGTCATCACCGTATCGAGCCTCCTTACCGGCCTTCGCAAGGGCATCGTCGTCTTCTTCGAAGAGTTCGGTCCCAACAACGTCTTCGTATCCCGCGTGAGCGGTCCGCCCCAGGGCGATGGCAAACTCAAGGAACGCCGCCGCCGCCCCATCAGGCCCGAATACGCCGAACAGATCCTCCGCCTCTGCCCCTCTTGCGTCCGCGCGGGCATCGCCGTCTTCCCACCGACCATCGCCAACGGGAGACCGCTCACGGCCAAGGTCCCCGGATTTGAATCGGACAATCTCGCGCTCGTCGGTGGCGACTACGAAGGGTTCGTCATCCAGCCGCGCGAACTGAAGGAGGGCCGCGTCTACACCCCGGCCGAGGCCGCCCGCGGCGACAAAGTCGCCCTCCTCGGCGCCAATATCGCCGACGCCCTCTTTCCCACGGGAGGCGCTTCCGGCAAGACCTTCATGCTCGACGGCGCCGAATTCCGCGTCGTCGGTGTCTTCGCCCTCGCCAAGGGCGGCTTCTTCGGCGAAAACGGACTCGACACTCAAATCACCGTGCCCTTGCGCACCGTGCAAATGCGCTACCCGGCATCGGACAAATACCTCCTCACCTTCCAGGCCCGCGAAGGCCAGCGCGAATCCGCGATCGAAGAGATCAAGGCTTCCCTCCGCCGCATTCGTCGCATCCCCACCGGAGCCGAAGAGGACTTCAACGTCTCGACCGCCGACCAGATCATCGCCCAGTTCGATTCCCTCACCGGCGTCATCCTGCTCGTCTCCATCGCCATCTCGGGCCTGGGTCTCTTAGTCGGAGGCATCGGCGTCATGAACATCATGCTGGTCAGCGTCACCGAACGAACCCGCGAAATCGGCATCCGCAAGGCCATCGGCGCCCGCAAGTTCGACATCATCGTCCAGTTCCTCATGGAGGCCATTACTCTCACCGGCCTCGGCGGCGTCATCGGTCTCGTCTTTGCGACCCTGGTGACCATGCTCATCGGCGTCCTCGTGCCATCTCTCCCCAGTGAGGTCCCCATGGCCGCCGTCGTCGCCGGCCTCGGCGTCTCGGTCTTCGTCGGCGTCTTCTTCGGCGTCTGGCCCGCCGTCAAGGCCGCGCAACTCGACCCTGTGGAAGCCCTTCGCTACGAGTAGTTCGACCGGTTGCCCACCATCGAGAGCCTGGTCCACCTCGACCGCACACAAGTCCCGTCCGACTATGTCGTCATGGCGGTCCGCTTCGATGACTCGCTCATTCATTCCCGCGCCGCCGCCCGCCAATCGGCCATCCAAGGCATGCCGCTCGCTCAATCCAAGCGCCCCTCACCGCCTTACCACCAGCCCCGCCGCCGGCTCCGCCTTCTCCCACCCCAGCCTCTCCAACTCCGGCACCTGCGACTGCTCCTCCGCATACCCCACGCACAGCAGCGCGATCAGCGTCCAGCTCTCCGGCACCTCCAGGCACCGCGTCGCGCTCTCCGGATCGAGGATCGACACCCACCCCACACCCAACCCTGCCGCCGTGGCCGCCAGCCACAGCGTGTGAATCGCCATCACGACGGAATACTGCAGCGTCTCCGCCATGGTCCGCTTTCCCAGCCCCTTCCCTGTCGTCGTTGCCATGTCGCAGAACACCGCGATCTGCACCGGCGCCACATCCAGCCCCGACAACTTCAACCCGCGATACTTCCCGCCCAACTCCGGCTCAAACTCAGCCGCCGCCGCTTCATTCTCCGCTTCAAAATTCGCGCGCAACTCCGCGCGCACCTGCTCGGATTCAACCAACACAAACCGCCATGGCTGGCTGTACCCAACCGATGGAGCCATCTGCGACACCGACAATAATCTCCCCACCAACTCCGCATCGACGGGATCTGGCCGAAACCGCCGCACATCCCTCCTCCACTTCAAAATCTCAACGAGTTGATCGAAGCTCTCCGGTACAATCACAGGCTTCCATTCTCGCTCCGGGTGCATCGTGATGTATACTATACATCGTGAAGCGTACCCAACTTTATCTCGACGACGACCTCTGGAAAGTCCTTCACATTCGTGCACGCGAAACGGGCACCACACTCTCCGAACTCGTCCGCAAAGCCACCCGCGATCGGTATCTTCCTTCCCGCGAGGCGCGCCAGAAGGCATTTCTTGATATTGTCGGCATCCGCAAGGACTGGCCCGAATCTATAGACAGCACCGCCTACATCCGCAAGCTGCGCAGCGGCGCTCGCCGAAAGCGCCTCGGGCTTCCGTGAACGTCCTCGTCGACTCCGACGTTCTCATTGAAGTTGCTCGCGCCCGCGATCCTCACGTCGTTGACAGTTGGCTCGCCCTCGGCCGCTCGGAGTACATGGTCTTCTGCTCGCCAATCTCGATCGCTGAACTTTGGCACGGCGCGCGTCCCAATGAGCGCAAACAGATCGAAGCGATCTTCGATACCCTCGTCTGCATCCCCGCTGACGCCGCCATTGGCCGTCTTGCTGGCGACCTTCTCAACGTCTACTCCAAAAGCCACTCACTCGACATTGCCGACGCCCTCATCGCCGCCACGGCCATTACCCACGACGCCTCACTTTGGACCCGCAACCGCAAACACTACCCGATGAAGCCGCTCAAGTTCTACTGACGCCCACCTCACCCCTTCGCGGAAACGAAACGAATTCTTGTCGCCTTCGCTCCCTCTTTCACCGTTACCGGCTTGCACACCAACTGCACCGTGTCAGCCCCAGCCACCACCCGCGTCACCATCCGCTCCACATCCAGCCCCGTTAAGACCAACACCCTCCCGCTCGGCGCGAACATCTCCACCACCCGCAGCGTCTCCCCCGCCGCCACGCATTGGACCAGCAGCTCTTTATCGTCCTTCAGCGCCGCCTGCATCTTCTGCACCTCTGCCATGATGAGCCCCGCCGCGCTGTCCGCGCCCGGCTCGCTCTTTGCCCCCTCGGCCGGCTTTGCGCCCCCCAACACCTCCTCCACCTGCGCGCCTACCACTTCTTTCGCAAGCTGTTTGGTCAAATCGCCTAAACTCATGCCACCCCCAGCCTAACACCGCCCTTTCGCGGGCCTGATCGTACTCTAGCCCCATCTTCTCGCATGCTAGAATTCCGAGGCGTGCAGGACCGTTACGTCGGCGACATTGGCGACTTCGGCAAATATGCACTCCTCAACGCTCTCACTCAGGACGGCCTTCGGCTCGGCGTGCATTGGTATCTGAACGCCCATCCGGAATCGAACAACGATGGCTCGCTGCGCCGATTCCAACACCTGCGCAATTGCGATCCGCATATATTCGATTCACTCCAAAGCATTCAGGCAACCAGCCGCTCTGTGGCCGCGATCGAACGCGCCGGAATCCTGCCAGGCAACACGGTCTACTATCGGCGGCCACTTCCATCATCCAGAGTTCCCAAATACACCAATCTCCGGGAAGAATGGCACGATGCCGCAATGGAGGTGCTTGCGGGCGCAAACATCGTATTCCTGGACCCGGACAACGGTCTTAATCTCGCAGAAAGGCCCAAGACGAACCTTAACAAGCATGTCCAGAAGCACGAACTTCTTCCCTATCTCAAGCGCGGTCAGTCATTGATCGTGTACCACCATCAAACGCGAGCGGCGGGTGGTCTCCAAGCGACGATTCAGCAAACTCTCAGGCAATTGCGTAACTTGGGGTTCCAAGACGGCTGGGCACTCTCATTCCATCGCCAATCCGTTCGCATCTATTTCATTATTCCGGTCCCGACGCACAGCGGCCGGTTGCGAGCACTCACAGACACCTTCCTGAACACAGAATGGGGACGCGGCAAGCACTTTATGATGCACAAACTTTCCAGCGATTCACTCCTTTCCGATTGCGACGCGATCAAGCGCGGCGTACGACTCTTCCACCACCTTGTCAACCAAGCCAACTCCGGGAACGCCGTCGGCATCGGCTACGCGGATTTCTTCGCATATATTCACGCCGCAAAAACATTCCACGATCTCACTGGTCGCAACTACAAGCCAAGCGACACGACTAACGTCCTTGGAATTGCCCTTGGAATCACATCGGAGACGGGCCGCCTAGTCGTAGTTCGCAGTGGACATTCCATCCAGACTGGATTGGACACGTTTATTTGGAGCGTGGAAAGGCCGCACGACCGTCCACTTGGCGCATGGGAGAGCAAGACTGCACTTCCCTACACGCGGGAACAATGGCTCGCCGTGTTTCCTCAA
>DASRHX010000426.1:0-4185 GCA_035650295.1 Bryobacteraceae bacterium
GGCCTCGTCAGTGATTTCACGCGCGCCTTTTGCGAAGACCGCGACGGCAACCTGTGGATCGGCTCGGACAGTGGTTTGAGCCGCTTCAGCCGCGGCGCGTTTCAGAATTTCAAAACTGAAAACGGGCTGGTGTACAACAGCATTCGGGCGCTTTTGCCGGATCGCAGCGGCAGCTTATGGGTCGCGACCGATGGCGGCTTGAGCCGGCTGCGCGCGGGCGCGTTTGTCGCCGACCCAGCCCTCGAACACTTGCGCGGCCAAAAAGTCTGGGCGCTGCACGAGGACGCCGAAGGCAAGCTCTGGATTGGCGCGCACGGCGCGGGCTTGTTCCTGCTCAACGGCGGCGCGCTGACGCAATTCACGACGAAAGTGGGCTTGCCCAGCAATAAGATTCACTTCATCGCCGAAGACTCGCGCGGCCAACTCTGGATGAGCGGGCCAAGTGGCGTCGTCGCGGTCGCTCGCCGCGAGCTTGAAGCCTTTGCCCAACAGGCGACAGGCCAACTGGCCGTGCGTGTTTACAGCACCGCCGAAGGCTTGAGCACGAATCAGATGAACGGCGGCGTGCAACCGGCAGGCGCGTTGCTGCCGTCCGGGACATTGTGGTTCCCCAGCACGAAAGGTGCGGTGCGCATCGCCGCCGGCAGCTCAGATCGCCGCAACGCCCCGCCAGTGTTGATCGAACAGGTGCTCGCCGACGACCAAGCCGTGCCTTTCAGGAACGGTCCCAGCCTCGCGCCCGGTCGCGGCAAGCTCGAAATCCATTACACCGCGATTCGGCTGCGCTCGCCCGACCGCATCCGGTTCAAGTACCGCATGGAAGGCTTCGATCCGGATTGGACTGACGCGGGTCAGCGGCGCGTCGCTTATTACACCAACGTCCCGGCAGGCAATTACCGCTTTCGGGTCGTCGCTTACGAAATGGACGACCCGCATAATGCGGCAGAGCAGACTTTGAGTGTCGCGTGGCAGCCTCCTTTCTACAAGACGGCCTGGTTCTTGGCGCTCTGCGCGTTGGCGGCGCTGAGCTTTGCCTGGGGCGCGTATCGGCTGCATCTGCGCAACATGCGGCAACGCTTCGCCGCGGTGCTGGAAGAGCGGAACCGCCTGGCCAGAGAGATGCACGACACCTTGATTCAGGGCTGTGTCGGCGTTTCGGCGCTGCTCGAAGCCGCTTCGAGCGCACAGGCTGTGTCGCCCAGCATTAGCAACGAACTGCTCGACCGCGCGCGCAACGAAGTGCGTGCCACCGTGGATGAAGCCCGACTGGCGGTATGGAATCTGCGCCACAGCCCGGGTGCCGGGCTGATCGCCGCGCTCGCTGAGCTGGCGCGCCGCAGCGAACGCGAATCAGGCATCCCCGTCAAATGCGAAATCACCGGCGCACCGCTCGCCCTGAGCGCCGAGCACGCCGAGCGCGCCGAAAGAGAAAGAAGTTTGCTCATGATTATTCGTGAAGCCTTGCAGAACGCTTTGCGGCACGCGGCTCCTCAGCAACTGTCAATCTCACTGCATTTTGAACGCCACCGCCTGCGAGTGGAAATTGCCGATGACGGTTGCGGCTTCGATGCCGCCTCGCTGCATTCCGTCAACGAGTCGGCGGACGAACGGCATTACGGCTTGCTCGGCATGCGCGAACGCACCGAAAAACTTGGTGGTAAATTCTCACTCACGAGTTCGCACGGCGGTGGCACACGAGTCCAACTGAATATCCCGCTGACTGGGCTCGCCCCGCTCGAAACCCGCTAAGTGAGCCAATGATTCCGCCGGTGAGCCTCGTGTAAATTCCCGGGCGCTCTCGACCTGATTGGGCTGCCCTTCAATTTCCGGTCTTCGGCCCGTATCGACAAAATGCAAGAAAAGTTGCGAGTACTACATCTCGCAAATTTCCTTGACAGTCAATGTCTGGCGCGTATAGTGTGAGTTCCCAAAGTACATTTCGAAATTCGGAGACCATCGCGTTCCGGCGCGGATTACGTGGAACTGTCGGCGCAACGCAACGCCGGCGCCTACGCCGTGGCGCTCACCGACAGCGAGCTTTCACCCTGGATCAAAATTTGTCACCAACACATCCTGGCGTCCATCAGCAGTCATTCATTTACCGGTTCATACGTCGCGCCGCTGGCAGTAATCAATACCTTGATCGTCGCGCTGGTCAATTGTGATCCAGATCATACCTTAAGAGCGCTGGGCAAAATTAACCAGGATTTCGAGTCCGGTCAGCGCTGGTGTTAAGAGCTTGTTCGGAGAGTCTGCGATCGCCTCCGGCGGCAGCCGGAGGGCTTTTCCTGCTCAGTCAAACAACCTCGAAGAGAGGTTATCGCAAATCACCTGGGACCCACTTGAGGGGGTTCCACTAAATCAGGCGGCGCAAGATTTGGAGACCGCGTTGAAAAGATCTTCGGGGCAGGGCTGGTCGCTGCCCGTGGTGGCGCCACCGCCAACCCGGGCAGCGACCAGCCCTGCCCCGACATCTGTCCCCATCTTCTGCGGTTCGATTTAGTCTTGCGATATGTCTGATTTTTCAAAAGAGCCCCTGCGTCATTTCAGGCTCGTGAGGACGTCTATGAATTGTTACCCTAGATTGGCCGCTTTGGCGCTGGCGCTTTTACTGGGCGGCACGGCGCACGCACAAACCACATTTGCCACGGTGACTGGTAGCGTTACGGACTCTGCGGGCGCGGCGACACCGAACGCGACCGTAACCATCAGAAACGTCGAGACGGGCATTGAAACCACGACCCAGCCGAACGCGGAAGGCATCTACACGCTTTCACAACTGAAAGAGGGGCAGTATATCTTGAGCGCTCGCGGCGACGGTTTCAAGGAATTCGTCATGCGGGGCATCCATCTGGTCGCGCGCGATTACCGGCGTGTCGACATTTCACTTGAAGTCGGGCAGGTTGAGGCGAAGGTGGAAGTCTCAGCGGGCGCAACCTTGGTTGAGACGGAAACTGCCCGCATCTCCGACACACGGGACGTCGCCCAATTGCGCGATATGCCCTTGAACTCGCGCGCGATTTGGGCGCAGTTGGCCCTGGCGCCGAACGTGCTGCAGGCATCGACGGGTTCGACGATTCGATTTTCGGGGAGCCGGACCAACCAGTCTCATTGGAGCATCGACGGCACGACGATGAGCGACGGCGTGACGGAGACGCAGATCGGGCCGCTGGCGCAATACGTCGAGTCGTTTCAGGAGATCCGCATCGATTCTGCCAATAACTCGGCGGAGTTCGGGACCATCGGTCAGGTGACGATGATCTCGAAAGCAGGCACCAACTCATTTCATGGGAGTCTCTTTGACTACTACACCACGCCGTGGTTCCGGGCGCGCAATCCTTTCGCGCTGGCGCGGGATACGGGGGTTTCCAATTTGCCCGGCGGGAGCGCCGGCGGGCCGGTCTACCTCCCGGGGCTTTACGACGGCCGGAACAAGACTTTTATCTTCGGCTCGTTCGAGAACTTTCTGGGCAGCCAGACGTCGAGACTCTTCAACCCGACCGTCCCGCTCGAGGCCTGGCGTGCGGGAGATTTCTCCAGACTCTCGACGCCGGTGATCGACCCGCTGACCGGTCAGGCTTTCCCCGGCAACCGAATCCCTTCAAATCGGCTGAACGCGACGGCGGTCGCCATCCAGAATCGCTTCTATCCTCTCCCTAACTTTGGGGATACCTCCACGTTGCAGAATCAGAACTATCGGCAGAGTCTCAGCATGGAGGCCAACACGCAGTCCTACTGGACGCTCAGGGGCGATCACCGGTTCGGGGCGAACGATTCGATCATGGCGCGGTACACGAAACAGGACTTCGCCATCGACGATTTTCTGAGCACGCTCCCCACCATCCCGCAGGGCCACGTGACGCGTAAGAACCACGCGGCGACGGTCTCTTACACCCATCTCTTTTCACCCACCATCCTCAACGAATTTCGTTGGGGAATCGCGACCAACAATTTGCCGATCTACCCGCCGATTAATGGGCTGGAGTTTGTCAGCGAACTGGGGATCGTCGGACTCGCCCCCAATCTGCCGGATGTCCCCGGCATCCTCAACGTCTCTTTCGCGGGGCTCGGGCTGACCACCATCAGCCAGGGTAATTTCCGGGATCCGGGCGCGGCCAATTATTTGCAAAGCTTCCAGGATCACGTCAGTGTCTCTCGCGGCCGGCACAACATGCGGGCGGGGGT
>DASRHX010000427.1:0-3514 GCA_035650295.1 Bryobacteraceae bacterium
GTCGTGCGTGAAGGCATCGCCCGCGCGAAGGTGAGCATCGACATCGCCACCGCCGACTTCAAAGCGATGCTCGTCCCCGGCGTCGCGTCGTCGCGCCGCTCCGCGCCGTCGATCATCGACGTGCTGCGCGGCCTGGCCAACCGCGGCGTCGAGATCCGCCTGCTCCACGCCGGCACGCCCAGCGCCCCGGCGCTGGCGCACCTCAAGAAGAAGCTCCCGCGCGGCCTGACCATCCGCCGCTGCCCGCGCCTCCACGCCAAGGCGGTCGTCATCGACTGCCGCGCCATGTACCTCGGCAGCGCCAACCTCACCGGCGCGGGACTCGGCGCCAAAGCCGACGGCAAGCGCAACTTCGAGATGGGTATCTGGACCGAATCGTCCGCCCTCATCGACGGCGTGCTCGAACAGTTCAACGCCCTGTGGGAAGGCCACCGCTGCCAGTCCTGCCGCCGCAAGGACGTCTGCCCGGTGCCGCTGGAAGAGCCGAACCTGCTCTGACGCGCCTCGAACGGCCCGCCGTGAGCGAAGTCGAACGGCCCGCCGAGCGAAGTCGAACGGCCCGCCGTGAGCGACGTCGAACGGTGGAGCGTCCATGCCTTCCCGGCTAAGATGCCGCGTCCTCCCGGAGAGGTGTCCGAGTGGCCGAAGGAGCAGCACTGGAAATGCTGTATGCGGCTTAAACCGCATCGAGGGTTCGAATCCCTCCCTCTCCGCTTAATTCACGATGGCCCCCGCGCAATGCGGGGATTATTTCATTTCTGAGACGCGCACTATCCCCACTCATGCGCAGTGAAATGAGACCGGACGCCCAATCTGACGCCCGGTCTCATGGTTTAGACGAGGCGAGCTCAGGGCAGCAGCACCGCGTCGATCACGTGGATCACGCCGTTGGACGTTTCGATGTCCGCCTTGGTGACGATCGCTTCGTTCACCATTACTTTGTCACCATCGACCTTGAGCTTCAGCTTTTTGCCGTTGACGGACTTGGCCGAACTCATGCCCGCCACGTCCTTCGCCATCGCCTTGGCGGGGACGACGTGATAGGTCAGGATCGCGACCAGTTTCTCCTTGTTCTCCGGCTTGAGCAGGCTGTCGACCGTGCCCGCCGGGAGCTTGGCAAAGGCATCGTCCGTCGGAGCGAAAACGGTGAAGGGGCCATCGCCTTTGAGGGTGTCGACCAATCCCGCCGCCTTGAGCGCGGCCGCGAGGGTTTTAAAGTTTCCCGCCCCCACCGCCGTGTCGACGATGTCCTTCCTGGCCGTTTCCTCTGCCGCCGCCACAACCTGCGCTCGCGTCAGGAATCCCGCCGTCAAGGCTACCGCGAGGCACATAAACGCCGCCGAAAACAGTGACTTCTTCATACCGAATCTCCTGGTCCAATGGACCGTAAAATTTCTCGAGTTCGAACCCTGGTTCACCTCACGCGTGCGCCAGCGTCGGCTCGCGTCTCGAGACCATCCGCGATGCCTGGTACACCGCGGCGATGCCCACCAGGCTGTAAACGATTGACGCCAGCACGGTTTGACCGAACAGGGCTTCGACGAGATTGAACTTCGCAATCCCGATCAAACCCCAGTTCAACGCTCCAACGATCACCAGAATCCCGGTGACAACATCCAAGGCTTTCATACGTGGCTCCTTTCGAGCGAAACATTCCGATAGTCGGTGGCACCTTGCCGCCGGCTATCCACAAGTTGGTTACGTCGCATTCACGGGCGAACGCTGATTCGATCATTTCTTTCTAATCTGTCTTATCTTCCACGGAGGTTAGGGTCGCGGCCGCCAGCGGTCAAGGGAAAAATCTATCTTTTCTTTCTTAGGATTAGGATCGTGTGCCCAGAACGGCTATAATGGCCCACCGCTAAGGAAAAATCTGTTAATTCGATGAACTTCATCCGAAAACCGCTTCTGACCCCCAAAGACCTTGCGGACGCGATCGGCGTCAGCGAGAGCGCGCTCCGCCGCTGGGTGGATGGCGGACGCATCCGTATGTCGCGCACCGCTGGCGGGCATCGACGCATCCCCCTTCAGGAAGCCATTCGCTTTATTCGCCAGACCGGCGCGACCGTCGTCCGCCCGGAGTTGCTTGGCCTGAGTCTGCTCCCGACAGAAGCACAAGGGGCCGCGGCATCGTCGCGCGACGACGCATTGTTCAGCGCGTTGCGCGAGGGCGATGCTGCTGTTGCACGCGGCTTGATCCTTTCGTCTTACTTAAGCGGTCTTGGCCTGGCCGCGCTTTTCGACGGACCGGTCCGCAGCGCGATGGATCGCGTGGGCCAGCTCTGGCAGCACGAGGCCCGCGGCATCATGGTCGAGCATCGCGCCACCGCGATCTGCATGGAAAGCATTGCCCAGTTGCGCGGGCTTCTCCCCGCAGTCGACGAGCACTCGCCCCTTGCGGTCGGTGGCGCGCCGCAAGACGACCCCTACCAGCTCCCCACGATGATGGCCGCCGCGACGCTCGCCGAGGCCGGCTTCCGCGAGATCAACTTCGGCCCGAACACGCCGGTCGAACTTCTGGCGGAAGAAGCGATCGAACGAAGGGCTGGACTGGTATGGCTCTCGATCAGCGTGGAGAACGACCCAAAGCACCTGCGCGTGGCGGTCAGGAAGCTCGCGGACAAGTTGGTGAAGCACGATATTGATCTGGTCCTGGGAGGAAGGTTCTCCGGCGCCTGCGTTCCGCGCTCGATGTCCAACGTCACACTCGCGGCGAGCATGAGCGACCTTTCCGCCGCCGCCGCGGTGCGGGGAATGCTCAATCGGTGACGCATGCGCCTCCAGAAGATCGTCCGGATTTTCGTCTTTGCGCGGCAGCCTATGCCAACCCGGATCCTCATCGCATGGTCCATCTGCCTCGCAACGGTCGGTTGCGCAACGACGGCTGTCGATGTTGCGCGGCCCGTGAAACCGCCAACCGTTTCGGAGGTGAGTAACATGAAAAGCCCATTCCTGTTCCGCGAAGCGAAACTGCCCAGGGGATTTCCGCCACCGGGGCCGGTCGGTCAGGTCATCGTCAAAGAGTACCCCCAGGCCCGCGGCGCTGTCGTTCGGTCGGAGGCGTTGGGACAGGGCGCTGACGAGAACCGGATGTTCAAGCCGCTGTTCGATCACATCAAGAGTAACGAAATTGCCATGAGTGCGCCGGTGGAGATCACCTGGTCGCCGTTGCCGGGGAGGGACGCCCCTGCCAAGCCGGTTGCGATGGCCTTCTTCTACGGCGAACCGAGCATCGGCCAGACAGGTGTGGATGGTTCAGTGGAGGTGCTCGACGTGCACCCCATGAAAGTCGTGTCGATCGGCGTTCGCGGCAGCTACAACTCGGCACACTTCGAAGCCGCGCTGGGTCAGCTCAATGCCTGGTTGGCGGCGCACCCCGGCAAGTACACGGTCAGCGGTCCGCCGCGCTACCTGGGATACAACAGCCCCTTCGTTCCTTGGCTTCTGCGATATGGGGAAGTTCAGGTGCCGGTCATGGAGGCATCCGAATGAAGCCCGATGCGCCGCCCGTCCG
>DASRHX010000428.1:0-3977 GCA_035650295.1 Bryobacteraceae bacterium
AGTCGCGCTGGCGGATTCTGTTCTGGAGGACTCCGGGTGCGGCCATCCAAAGATCGCATTGATCGTCCCCCACAGTCATCGCGCCTATTGCTTAGAGCCGACATTCCTGGGCATTTCGGCGATGCTGGCAAAACCTGTCGAGGAACGCTCGCTTCTTGCGTGCCTGCTGCGCGTCTCCTCGAAGGTCGCAACGATCAATGCCCACCCGGAGCATGCTCTGTTTCAGTTGGACCGTGCAGTCAAACAGGGCCACCCCAAAGGGATCTTGCTCGTTGAAGACGATCAAATTGGCCGACGCGTAGGGAAAAGTCTGCTCGAAAAACTGGGCTACGAAGTGGTTGTCGTGACCAACGGTCTTGAGGCTGTGCAGGCTGTGCAAGAGTACCAGTTTGCCGCCGTGCTGATGGACATGATCATGCCGGAAATGGATGGCTGTGCGGCAACAAGAGCGATTCGGGAATTGGAAAATGTCCATCCGGGTTTGCCGATCATCGCCATGACCGCCGGCGATGCCGGCACCGACCGCGAGCGATGCCTGGCAGCAGGCATGAACGACTACATCTGCAAACCTGCTTCGCTCGAACAACTCCGCACGGTCGTGGGGCGGTGGACTTCTTCCTCTGAAGTCGCGGCCTCGGTGTAGTTAAACACGCCATACTTCAGGACACCTGCGGTTGTGGCAGTCTAGTGGGGATGTCCTCATCCGACTCCGGCTCGAAGAACCGAAAACTCCGTAGCGAATCCTGGTACGAAGGGCCTGAATATTATAACTTCGCGCGCCGCGCTTACATGCGCAGTGAGGGCCTGACGAGGAAAGCCTTTCATGGCAAGCCCCTGATTGGCATCTGCAATTCGTGGAGCGAACTCAACCACTGCAACATTCATCTCCGCGAACTGGCGGAATCCGTCAAACGTGGCGTGTGGGCGGCGGGCGGCGTTCCGCTCGAATTTCCCACAATTTCACTGGGCGAGGTTTTTATTCGCCCAACGGCGATGCTGTTGCGAAACCTGATGGCAATGGACGTGGAGGAATCGATCCGCTGCAATCCGGTGGATGGCGTGGTGCTGCTTTGTGGATGCGACAAGACGACACCGGCCCAATTGATGGGCGCGGCAAGTGCCGACGTCCCGTCGCTGTTCGTCACCGGCGGTCCCATGTTGAGCGGCAACTATCGCGGCGAATGGAAGGGTTCGGGTACAGACGGGCGCAAGATGTTCGACCTCTATCGATCGGGTTCGTTGAGCGAGGAGGAACTGAACGAATTCGAGGGATGCATGGCGCGCAGCCATGGCCATTGCATGGTCATGGGCACGGCGTCGACCATGACTTCTATCGCTGAAGCGCTGGGCATGACGCTGCCCGGCTGCGCCTCCATTCCGGCGCCCGATTCGCGGCGGAAGGCCATTGCCGAAGAGTCGGGCAGGCGGATTGTCGAGATGGTGTGGGAAGACCTCAAACCTTCGAAAATCATGACGAGGAAGGCGCTCGAAAACGCGGTCACCGTCGATATGGCGATAGGCGGCTCGACCAACGCCGTGGTTCACCTCATCGCTATCGCCGGACGCCTTGGAGTGGATTTGACGCTCGACGATTTTCATCGAATTTCGGCGCGAACGCCGTACTTGGTGAACGTCAAACCATCGGGAAAATACTTGATGGAAGAGTTCTTCTACGCTGGCGGACTGCCCGCGGTCATGCGAGAGATTCTGCCATTGCTGCATGGCGAGGCGATCACGGTGACAGGCAAGACAATCGCGGAGAACGTGGCCAACGCTCCCTGCCACAATCGCGATGTAATTCTCACGCGGGAATCACCTCTAGGCGCCGAAGGTGGAACGTTGGTGCTTTATGGCAACCTGGCCCCGAACGGAGCCGTGATCAAACATACGGCGGCGTCAGCGCATCTGCTGGAACATCGAGGGACGGCGCTCGTGTTTGAAGACCATCACGCGATGATTCACGAATTGGAGCGCGACGATTTGCCTGTGGATGAGAATACGGTGATCGTCTTGAAAAATGGCGGTCCCAAGGGCGGCCCGGGATTTCCCGAGTGGGGCCACATTCCGATGCCGAAGAGATTGCTGCAGCGAGGCGTGATGGATATGGTGCGGATATCCGATGCACGTATGTCGGGCACGAGTTTTGGCACGGTAGTTCTCCACATTTCACCGGAGTCTGCTATAGGCGGACCGTTAGCTGCCGTGCGCACGGGCGATGTGGTCGTGCTCTCGGCATCGAAGCGTCGAATCGACGTCGACCTTTCACCGGAAGAGATCGAGCGCAGGCTGGCTGAGTTCGTGCCTCCTCCTCCTTCCTACGACCGCGGCTACGGAAAGATGTTCCTCGAACATGTCACGCAGGCGCATGAGGGTTGTGACTTCGACTTTCTGCGCGCCGTGACCAAGTCCAGCGGCTCATGATCAAGCGGGCAGTCATTGTCGCCGTCCTTGTGCTTTTATTTTTGACCGCCAACAAGGGGGCTTATCGTAGTTTCTTCTTCGGCGATGACCTGGACAATCTGGCTTGGACCCGCGAAGTGCCTGCGGCCGAATTTCTCGAGGCGATGGCTTCGCCTGTCTACACGGCCAACAATTTCCGGCCCACCGGGCATGGGCTCTACCATCTGTGGAGCCAGACGGCGGGATTGCGCTTTACTCCCTACGTGGCCACCATACAAGGCCTGCACTTATTGAACGCGCTACTCCTGTTCTGGCTCCTGCGGCGAATAGGCGCGGGAGAATGGCAGGCAGCCGTGGCTGCGGTGGCGTGGGTCTTTCACATGGCACTCTTTGGCGCTTTCTGGCGGCCGATGTACGTGTTCGACGTTTTGTGCGGGCTGTTTGTCCTACTCTCTTTCCTCGCCTGGACAGCTCAGCGCTGGATTCTGTCGTTTCTCTGTTTTTGGTTGGCAATGAAATCAAAGGAACACGCGGTGCTGCTGCCCGCGGTCTTGTTCCTCTATGAATGGACCCTGGGGCGGAAGCGATGGAAGCCGCTGGCTCCCTTCGTCGCGGCATCACTCGGAATCGGTCTGCAAGGCGTGTTCGCAAACCGCGCGGCGGGACCGGACTACAAGCTGGTATTTTCTCCACTCAGCGTTCTCATGACAACATGGGCTTACGTTAAGCAGTTTTGGTTCGCTGCGCCTTTGCTCGCGATTTGGGCGAAGCGTGAAGACCGCGGGGTCTGGTGGGGCGTCGGCTGGCTCGTCTTACTCCTGATGCCCATGCTGTTGTTACCGGGACGCATCAATCCGGTGTACCTTTACGTCCCTCTTATGGGACTTGCGGCCGCATTGGCGATGATGATCACGGCGCGGGGCCGGCCGCATGTGGTGGCGGGGTTCACCATCGTGTGGCTTGCGGGAAACTTTCTGTGGATGCGGCAATTGCGGCGCGCCGAATTGACACATGCCGACGAAAACCGTGCATACTTCGAGCAGCTTTCACGCGTCGGACCCGCTGTCGCCGAGCCCGAACTCTATATCTACGATGGGTATCCCGAAGGACTCCAATGGTGGGGCATCGCCGGTGCGGTGCGCCTAATCACCGGGCGAACCGAGGCTCGGATGGCGCCCATTCAAGCCGACGATCTGCGAGCGCAGACGGAAGGTAAGCAGGTGATGCAGTTGTTCTGGGACCCGGTGAACCGGCTTCTGGCCACGCATGTGCGATCGGAGAATTATCCAGAGCTGGCGCGTTTGGATATGCGCCGCTACGTTCCGTTCTGGCAACTGGAAGACGGCTGGCACAAGCAGGAAGGCGGCTATCGGTGGTCGAAACCGCACGCAGAGGCCAACCTGTTGCGTCCTGCTGGCGCAACGAGGTTCGAGCTCCTCGTGAACATTGGCCCGGGTCATATTGCTGCCGTCAACCCGATACGCGTGCGCGTAACGGTCGACGGCCAGGATTTGGGCGAGGCTATTTTCGATAAGCAGGGGTGGCAGACGGTGGGCTGGATCGTGGGGCCGAAACCG
>DASRHX010000429.1:0-14786 GCA_035650295.1 Bryobacteraceae bacterium
GACCCCGCGACGTGTTCAACAGAAACGCGCTAGGCTTCATCATTTGCAGCCGTTCGGCATTCATCAGGCCGCTCGTCTCCGGCGTCAATGGACAGTGCAGGCTCACCACATCGGCTTCGCGCAGCAGATCGCCAACAATACGCCATTCGACGTCAGTCGCGTTCTGAATCGCGTCGGCGGCAAGGATCTTCATACCGAATGCACGGCCGATCTGCGCCGTTGCGCGGCCGATGCGGCCATATCCGACAATACCGAGCGTTTTATCCGAGAGCTCGATGAGCGGCGTTTTCGAAAAACACCAGTCGGCATTCGACGACCATTCACCCGCGCGCACGGCCTGTTCGTGCAGCCCAACGTGCTGCGTCAGCTCCAGCAGCAGCGCGAAGGCGTGCTGGGCCACTGACGCCGTGCCATAGGTGGGAATGTTGGTTACCGTGATACCGCGTTCGCGCGCGGCGCCGACATCGACGATGTTGTAGCCCGTAGCGAGCACGCCTACGTAACGCAGCGACTCTGCCTCACGCAATAGCTCGGCGGTCAAGGCGGTCTTGTTCGTAAACACGGCTTCCGCGCCATCGATCCGCGCGGCGGTCTCCGTGGCCGCCGTGCGGTCGTGCAAGGTCAGTGCGCCGAGGGCTTGCAATCCATTCCAATTCAAGTCGCCGGGGTTAAGGCAGTATCCATCAAGGACAACAATTTTCATAAGGTGTCGTCTAGTTATGGCACAGCTTGCAGGCTGTTTCACGATTCATCTTCAGGTGCCGTGCGACGGTGGAGCCGTGCGGCGAATGGCACATCTGGCAGTCGGGCACGATACCCGGCTCGTGGGTGTGCGTCTTCGGAAATGCCGCTCGATCGTGACAGGTAAAGCACACGCCGACGAGCGAGGCTTTCGCAAACACCCACTCGCCATTTCTCACCGCGTGACAGGTTGTGCACGCCGCTCCGCCGGGGGGATGGATGCGAAACTTCTGCCAGCCCTCTGGCGGACCTTCGCCCGAGTGGACACGAATACTTGGGCCACCAGCTAGAGCAATCTCATGCGCTCCCGGCGCGAGCTTCACCGTCGCGAACAGCACGCCCTTGTGCGGCGATTCGGCGGTAACCGCTTTGCCGTCGATGAGAAACTCCGCCTTGCCTTCATGGCGCGCAACAACGCGCACCTCGCCAGCGACGACGCTCTTGTCGCTGGGCGCATAGATCGCACTCTCGCCAAACAGCAGCGCCGGCATGAGTGCAACTGAAGCAAGGATCAACCGGGTCACGTTACCTCGTTTTGCGGCGCACGAGCGTGGTATCGATCGCGGCGAGGCTTGCAACGCCGGAAAGGCCCATGGACAGAGCCAGTTCTGTTTTAAGAATTTGGAGAACGCGTTCCACGCCGCGCTGCCCGAACGCCGTGAGGCCATACAAATAGGGTCGCGCGATACACACCGCTTTCGCACCAATGGCCAGCGCTTTCAACACGTCGGTCCCACGCCGGATGCCGCCATCGATCAACACCGGGATGCGGCCATTGACAGCGGCGACCACCTCCGGCAACGCTTCAATTGTCGCGCCTACGTGGTCCAACTGCCGAGCGCCATGATTGGACACGATGACCGCTTTCGCGCCGTGCTTCACGCATCGGTCACCATCTTCGGCGGTCATGATACCTTTCACAATCACGGGGAGCTTGGTCATCGCGCACAGCTCGCTCAGCGTCTCCCATGTTGGCGTCGGCCGCGGACGCGAAGGCCAAATGCCGGCACGCCAAGGGTTCTTGGCAACAGGCAGATTGCCCGCCGCATCGCGCGGCGGCAATCCCGATTCGCACCACGAGCGTTCGAGCTTGTTGTGCATTTCGCGCTCCCGTTTGGAAACATGCATGATGTCCACCGTGAAACAGATCCCCTTGCAACCCTGCGATTCCAGGCGTTTCACGAAAGCGCGCATCGTTGTGGCGTTCAGCAGCTGGCCGCCGGTGGTGAGTTGCCAGAATGTGGGCGCCGTGCCCGCATCAATTAGATCGTCGATGCCGCCATTGGTAATGTGCAATGCCTTCGCATTGGCCGCCGCGCGGGACACCGCCATCTCGCCGCCTTGATAGAAACAGTTCTTGCCGCCCGACGGATCGAGCAGAATCGGATATTCGAGATTGGCGCCGAGCAGTTCGAGCGACGTATCGATCTTGTGCACGTCAGTGAGCATCTTCGGCCGGATGATCCAGTTGTTGAACGCCTCGCGGTTCTCGCGCAGGGTAACCTCATCTTCGCTGCCGCCATCGAGATAGTCCCAAGCCACCGGGTCGAGCTTCGCCTTGGCGAGCGGCGCGAAGTCCATCACGTTGACAGGGCCGTAGAGAGGATCCTTCCAATCGATCACATCGGGGTCGAATGCAATCGGCCCTTGGGAACTGAGAAACGGGGCCGCGCCAAACATGGAAACGAGGGCGCGTGCGGCATTGCGTCGCGTGATCATGGCAGTCGTTTACTAGATCACAACGGCGAGATGCTGTGCAAATGGCTACACGCCGAATTTCTCAGGAAGACCTTTCATTGTGGCGCGAATAATCTCCAGAATCGCTTTGCGATCTTCGGCGGAAAGATGCGCGTAGGCAGGCGTACTGTCGCGGCCGCTTAGAATCTCGCTCAGACGCGCGAACGCGATCGCCTTCGCCTGCTCAGGCAGCTGGTCGAAGGCATCGGAGTAAATCATGTAGCTCAGCGGATAACGGAACAGGCGGTGCTTCAGATCGAGTTGGTACAGGCCGCGGCCCTGCCTATCGCGAGGACTCCGCGCGGAAAACTCTTCGGTGAAATCGGAGGTACCTTTCACTGGTTCGGTTAGCCGCGCTTCATCCTTCATCAGCAGGTACTCAACGAGGTACTCGGCGAGATTGCGGATGCGCCTTTGCGTGGATTCGGAGAGTTCATCGGCCGGCTTCTTCAGCATCTCGTTCATCGCCGCCTGTTGGCGCAGGGCCATGCGAACTTCCCAATTCACGCGAGTGAGCAGGTTCTGCGCGCGCACCTGATGCTCGAGCACCATCAGGGCCACGATATCGCTGTGAGGCGAAAGATACGCTCCGGTATCGAAGAACCGGTCGAGCTTCAACAGATTCGATCCGGCCGCGAAATCGAAATCGGCCTCCTGCCGGCTGCGCGATACGGAGTTGCCCATGTGCGCTTGTGCACCATGGCTGCCGGTCACGTACCATCCACCCCAACGTTCCTTCAGCGGGCTGCGGTGATCGTTCACAAATCCACCTGCTTGAAACAACGGCATTCCCGTGGAGTCGGGATACACGCTGCGCACCATTACGCCGGGAATGCCTGCCGTGCGGCCCGAGAGATGGCACTGCAGACAATCGTCGCGGCGCATGATGAGCGGACTTCCGCCGGGTTCCTGATCGAGTGTGTAGAAGATGGTTCCTTGATTTGGGTCGTGCGCGGCGAGTTCCAACACGTCGCCCCCGCGCACCATTCCCACCGAAACGGAATCGTTGAAGTACAGCGCGCGCGGCATGCGCGGCGAAATACGTGGGGCCTGAAAGCTTGTCTTCGAAAAGACCAGGACCTGCGAGCTAACGGGAACGTCCAAGGCCTTGAGCAAAGAAGGGAGGTAGCCCAAGTCTGGATCATAGCCGAGCTTGCGCTTGCCGCTTTCGATCTCCAGCTTCAATTGGTAAACCCGCTCCGTGACCGGCGCTTTGGCGTAGTCGATGGCTGAATCTTCCAGCGGCAGTGTGTAGGAACCGTCGAGTTGCCCAAGGGCAATGGCGCAGAGCGCAGTGGAGGCGATGATAAGGAGAAGAGGACGCAACATGGCGACACCTTCATCTTAGCGAGAGCATGCCAGTTCTGTCGGTGATTTCAGTCACAGACTTGGCTTGTGGTGACGAGCCGGCCGCCACATGCGACCACCTCGGCCTCCAGGTCTTGTGCTTTCTCGTCGTTTAGCGACATTGTGGCATCGTGTACCAAGGTCACTCGGCGGCCGCTGCGCAGCAGCCCGCGCACCGCGTGCGCGACACAAACCTCCGTGACGACGCCGTACACAACCGCCTCTGTGATGCCCAGCTCATCGAGCGTAGGTACGAGCATCGAATTCGTGAAGCAATCGAAGGTGGTCTTCTCGACAAGGATCTGCGGGCCTTTCACAATAGCGGTTGCCCGCGCCGGCAAAACCACGCGCCCTGCGATGAGCGTCGACTCGGGCTTGTGTTGGCCGAACGTTTCGACCACGCAGTGCGGCGGCCACTGGCGGAATTCGGGATCGTTCTCCGAGTGTGCATCCATGGTGGAGAGGAGCGGAATTCCCCGCTCTGCCGCATGGCGATTGAGTCGTGCGACCTTCTTGACGATGCGCTCTGCGCCGGGGACATACAAAGCGCCGGCGGGAAACAAGAAGTCCAGTTGTGTATCGATGTCGAAGAAAGCAGTCCTCATGTCTTGGTCTTCTCGCTCAACTCCCGCAGCGCGTCGCTGATGATCACAGGGTACTCCGCATTCACGGATTCGGGCAGCGCGGCGATTGCAGCCAATGCGCGCTCGCGTGCCTGCGCGGCGGTGGGAACACAGCCAAGCACCTGGCCCTTGATCATAACGGGACGCAGCAGCGCCTCCACCGGCCCAATGTCGCCACACCCGACGCATTCCCAGCAACAGCCGATAACGTCGTGATCCGCGTGCCTGAAAATCTGCTTCGCACCTGGCAGCGTTGCCTTCTCCGCGCTACGCTTCATCGTGGGCCGCGTCTCGCCGCCGGATTCGATCTCGACCAGCTTGTAGACGACCCCGAGGGAGGGCGCATCGGAGCTCGTGGCCAGATCGGTTCCCACGCCCAATGCATCAATCGGCGCACCCGCCGCGACCAACTCGACCACGCGTTGTTCGGTCAGATCGCCGCTCACCATGATCTTCGCCTCGGACATACCTGCCTGATCGAGGATCGTGCGCACTTGGCGTGAGAGCGCCGCCAGGTCGCCGCTGTCGATCCTCACGCCCCAAATAGGCCCGCCCACGGCCGCCGCGCGTCGCGCGCCCTCCAGCGTGTCGTAGGTATCGATGAGTTGCACGGTTGCGGGGCCCAGCAATTGCTTCAACGCGCGAAAGGCTTCCTCTTCTTTCGGAAAGCTCTGCACCCACGAATGCGCGCATGTGCCGTAAACGGGGATGCCGAAACGGAAACCGGCCTCCGTATTGCTTGTGCCATCACATCCGCCGATATACGCTGCACGTGCCGCAAGCGTACCGGCCCCGGGGGAATGCGCGCGGCGAGTGCCGAACTCGATGACGCCGCGTCCCGCGGCGGCGGCAACGATGCGAGCGGCTTTGGAGGCGATCATCGTTTGGAAGCCGATTGCCGACAACAGGAACGTCTCTACGATCTGCGCTTCAATAATAGGCGCGCGCACGGTGAGAATCGGCTCGCCCGCGAACATTGGCGTACCTTCGGGTACGGCGAATACATCGCCCGTGAAGCGGAAGTGCTTGAGATATCCGAAAAACTCCTCCGGGGCGCCGGCAAATTGTGGCAGCCCGCGTAGGTACGCGATCTCATCGGCGGTAAATTCAAGCGCGGTGAGATATTCCAGCGCCTGCGCCAACCCGGCGGCAATCAGGAGTCGCCGGTTGCGGGGCAGGCGGCGCACGAACAACTCGAATGTGGCGGTGTCACGCTCTTTGCCCGCTGCTACGAACCCAGCGGCCATGGTGAGCTCGTAGAGGTCCGTAAGGAGCGCGTGCATGCCCTACGATGCTACTTCTTCTTCTGGTCCTTCTGCGCGGCGGCGGGAGGCGGCGGAGCCTTCACATCGGCGGCGGCTCGGCGCAGGTCTTCGACAAACTTGCCGTCGACCTCGTACACCGAAGGCTCTTTGTCTCGTACGGCGAAGTAGCTATTGGCGGATTTGTAAATCGATACCTTCTCGGTGCGCTTGCCGTCGGCGGTGGCAACGGTCGCCTCGAACGTTACCTCGCCCGCGGCTTTGTCCGCAAACTTGATCGCGCTCATCTCGCGCAGCTTGTCCACCATGGCTTGAACGCTGGTCGAATCCATGTCCTTGCCATCGGACTTCCACTTGTCGCCAGTTTTGGTGAACGTGCGCGCCGTGGCGCCGTCTTTGATGTCGATCCGGCCCGGGTCGGTCCAACCGAAGTCGAACAGCTTGCGATTGCGGAAATCGTCGAGCGACTTGTTCACGCCCTCGCCGATATCGGCCGTGAGTTTGTGCACGCCTTCCACGGCGCTCGACTTCGCGTAAAAGTTGTTGTCTTTGTCTTTGCGAATTTCGATCGTCTGGCGGCCGGAGGCGTCGGTCGCGTTCGCCGTAGCGACAAGAGTCGCCGAGGCGAACTTGGAAGCAGTCTTCTTCGCTTCCTCGTCCGGCAGCGAAGTGTCCATTTTGGCGTCCTTCAACTTGCGCAGCAGCTCTTCCACCTGATTGCCGTCGGCGCGTAGCGGACGCGGTTTCACAATCTGCCATTCGCCGTTCGTGTTCTTGCCGAACTCCACCGTCTGACCTTTCGTCGTGAGCTCGAGACGGCTAAGCTTTTCCGAATCGAAGGTAAGCAGGCGTTTGTCGCGCAGGTCCTTCCAGTTCTTATCGAGGCTCGCTTTGTTGTGGCTCGCGATGGTGAAAATGCGTGGATCGCCTTCGAGCTTGGCGAACGACGATCCGGACGTCGGCGTATCGTCACCGATAAAGAGATTCACCAATTTGCCGTCCTTCTGGATGACGGCGACAGTGAGTGTCGGTTTATCGAGTCCGTAGGCGCTCAACTGGCCGCCTTTCTCTTCGATAACACGGTCGGCGATAAAGCTCGTGAGCGATGTAAACACGCCGCTCGCGGCATCCTGATCGGCGGCGAGTTCCTTCGGCGCGAGCAGCCGGTATCGGTTGTCGGCCGCGCGTTCCAGCGTGGTCGTCTCGCCTTCCTTGGTGATATTGACCTTTTGAATTTTGTCGGCGGCGATCTCGATGATCTTCGGCGGAGCGTTTGGATCGGCGGCGGTTTGCTTGGTGGCCTCGGCTTTGTTGGACCACCACACCAGTCCGCCCAGAAGTCCCAGGGCGGCCGCGGCAATCAACAATCCACGAAACTGCATGTCTGATTCTTCTCCTGTGGTCGAAGTGCGGCTAGCGGCGCCGCCACCAGACGCTCACGCCCGCGAGGACGATTGCGAGTGGGAGGAAGAGCACGCTGGCGAAGAAGATCACCCGCATCTGGCTCGCGTTCATGTTCAGCGGCCTGTTTTCGGGGTCTTTCGGACGAATCGAGATCAAGTCGTTATCCGAACTGAGCCAGTTCATCATGTTCATCGCCAGATCGGAGTTGCCATTGAAGCGCAGAATGGAATTGCTCGCCCATTGCGAACTGCCGACCACGACAAAGAGCCCTTCCTGATTCGGGTTGCCCGTGTTGAAGCGTCCGGCGACGCCCAGCGCGAACGGCCCCTTCTTATCTTTGTCGGGATCGATGTCGATCTCAGGCTTGTCCAGGCGGGTGGTGGCGAAGCTCTTGGCCGACGTGGAGAAGAGCTTCTCCACCGTCGTCTTGGCGCCGTTCGTGGAATCGATCGAGCGCGACATCGGAAACGCGGTCGTTACTTCCCGCAGGTCTTTCACGATTTGGTGCGATTCATAGCTGGCCACCAGCGGAATCGCTGCGCTGAAGCCGAATAGCTGGCCGATACCGCTAGTGTCCAGGACGAGATCGGCGTTCAGCGTGACGCCCCATTCCTTCAGCACGGCCGTGAGCGCGGCGTTGTCGCTGACTTGTTCTTTGCCAAGCTTCAGCGGAGGATCGATCAAAAACAACGCCCGGCCCCCACCTTCCACAAAGCTCTTCAGCGCGTTCACGGCCGGGGGCAGATAGTCGAAGCGCGGACCGCCTACCATCACGATGGTGCAATTCTTCGGCACCTCGGGCTTTTCGATAAGCGATATCGCCTGCACCTGGTAGTTGTTCTTCTCAAGCAACTCTTTGAATTGCGAATAGCCGCTGCGATCCGTACTGTCGAGACTGTGCTCGCCCGAGCCGCCCACGACGCACACCGTGCGTTTGCCTCCCTTAAGCGCTCGGATGAATGCGCCGGAAACCTCCTCCTCGCTGAGCGACTTCGCCTCTTCGCGCTTGCCGCTCACGTCGATGTAAATAGTGCCGTAGCGGCTGACGGCATTGGCGCGGGCCACCTGCGGATTCTTATCCGGATCGATGTAGTCGACGCTCAGCTTCGGCGACAGCGCGTCGTAGCGGTCCAACAGATCCTTGGCCTGATTGAAGCTGCTTTGCTTGTCGAAGTAAGTAATCTTCGCGTCCGTCTTGAGATTCTTGACGATCTTTTCGGTCTGATCGGACAGGCTGAACTTCTTGTTGGACGTCGTATCCAAGCTCTTGTTGTGGCGTTGAGCGAGGAAGTTCGCCACGCCAAGCGCGCCAACGATCACCAAGCCATAGACCGTCACGTAAGCCGTGTATTTGGTCGATTTCTGTTGTAGAAACGGGGTGCTCATGGTTAGGATCTCCACCGCAGCGATTCAAGCGAACGGGCTGAAAGAAACAGCCCGAAGAAGATCATCGAAAAGTAGAAGATCAGGTCCTTCGTATCAATGACACCTTTAGCGAAGGACTCAAAATGGGTCACGACACTCAAGTAGCCGATCACCTTCGCGTAGGATTCCGTGTTGAATTCCGTGAGCCAGCTAATCACCCACAGCATCAGGCAAACGGCAAAGGTCCCAGCGCCCGCGACAATCTGATTCTTCGTTGTCGTCGATAAAAACGTTCCCAGTGCGAGAAGGCATCCACCTTGCAGGATCAGGCCGAGATAGCCCACCAGCAGCGGCTTCCAATCGGGCCTGCCGTAAGCGAACAGCACACTGACATTTACCAGCGAGACGCTCAGAATCGCCGCGTACATCAACAGCGCGGCGAACCATTTGCCGAGGATGATTTCCCAATCGCGTACCGGCGAGGTAACCAGCAGCTCGATCGTACCCGAGCGCTTCTCTTCGGCGAACAGCCGCATGGTGATCATGGGGATCATGAATAGTCCGATGACGCTGACGTTGGACAACACCGGTCGTACCACCCATTCGTTGACGTCCATCGGCATGCCCCGGCCCATCATCTGCATCTCCATGCCGCGCGTGACGAAGATTGCCACGGCCGCATAGAAAAAGTAGCCCGACACCAATGCGAAGAAGGCCATCAGCCCATAGGCGATGGGCGACGCGAAGTAGCTTTTCAGTTCTTTGCGGCAGATAACCCAGACGTTGTTCATTGTGCGTCTCCCTTCGGCGCTGCAACAGCGGCATCCGAGGAGGTCAACTGGAGGAAGATCTCTTCGAGGCTGAAACTGAGTGAATGCAATTCGTGCAATTGCCATCCGGCCTGCACGACGGAGCGGGCGATTTCGGGGCGAATCGATTCACCCGGCCGGCTTTCCACTTCAAATCGAACCACGCCGTCCTTGTTGCCCATGCTCTTCACGGTGGCCACGCCGGCAACCGCGCCCAGCGCGCTTTCGACGTCGGCCTGCGAAGCGCCACCGACTTCCACGCCTACGGCATCGGAGCCGCGCAACCGGCTGGTGAGGTTCGAAACCGAATCGGTGGCTACCACCCGGCCTTTGTTGATGATGATGACCTTCTCGCAGACCTGCTCGACTTCCGGCAGTATGTGCGTCGACAGGATGATGGTGTGCTCGCCCGCAAGCTCTTTAATTAGAGAGCGCGTTTCGAGAATCTGTTTCGGATCGAGACCGGACGTAGGCTCGTCGAGGATCAGCACTTCCGGATTGTGGATAATCGCCTGCGCGAGACCCACGCGCTGCCGGTAGCCCTTGGAGAGCTTGCTGATCAACTTCGGCATTACGTCGTCGATGTGGCATCGTTTGCCGACTTCTTCAATGCGCGCCGCAAGCGATGCGCCCGACATTTGCTTCAGCCGGCCGACAAATTGCAGGTATTCACGGACTTCCATTTCCGGGTAAAGCGGCGGCGTTTCCGGCAGGTAGCCGATGCGCTTCTTCACCTCCATGGGCTGCTTGACGACGTCGAAACCCGCCACCTCGGCCATGCCCGCCGATGGCGGCAGGAAACAGGTGAGGACGCGCATCGTTGTTGTCTTTCCCGCGCCGTTTGGCCCGAGAAAGCCAATAATTTCGCCCTTCCCGACGGTGAACGAAATATCGTCGACGGCGACGGTGCGCGGATAGCGCTTAGTGAGACCTTCGACTCGAATCATAGTTATTTCCGGATCAGTGTGTATAGACGGCGCCGGTCAGCGTTTGGTATCCGCGTCCCGCGCGTCCAGTGCGATTCCATCATAAGGACGCCCGCTTGGCGCTGTCAACGGCGCGCCTATAGTCCCATGATTTGGAACCCGGCGTCCACGTATAGGACGTTGCCCGTGACGCCGCGTCCGAGGTTACTCGCCAGAAACACGGCCGTGTCGGCCACTTCGGCGGGCTCACAGTTGCGGCGCAGCGGCGCGCGTGAGGCGACGGCGTCCAGCACGGTTGAGAAATCCTTGATTCCGCGCGCGGAAGCGGTCTTGATAGGCCCGGCGGAGATCGCGTTTACGCGGATGTTCTTTGCGCCCAGGTCGGCCGCCAGATAACGCACGCTCGCTTCCAGCGCCGCCTTCGCCACCCCCATCACGTTGTAGTTAGTCACGACGCGTTGGGAACCGAGATAGGTGAGCGTCATGATCGCACCGCCGTTGGTCATCAGCGGCGCAACGGTGCGGGCGACTGATACGAGGGAATACGCGCTCACATCGTGGGCGAGCGCAAACCCGTCGCGCGAGGTTTCCGAGAAGGGACGCGAAAGGTCGTCGCGGTTGGCGAATGCGATGGAGTGAACCAGCACGTCGAGCCCGTCGCCTTTTGCGGCCAACCGATCGTGCAACGCGGTGAGGTCGGCCTCCTGCGTCACGTCGCAGGAGAAACAGTCGGCGCCGCCCAGTTCTGCGGCCAAATCTTCCACTGTCTTCTGCTGACGTTCGCCTTGATAGGTGAGGATCACTTTCGCGCCTTCACGTTGAAAAGCCTGGGCAATGGCCCAGGCGATACTCCAACGATTGGCGACGCCAAGAATGAGCGCGGTTTTACCCGCGAGAAGTCCGGACATAAGCCTCACCAGTTTAGCGCGAGGCCGCCCAACGGCTTAGTGCGCGCCGTCGTAGTAAAACTTTTCGTGGACGATCTTGCCGTCCTTCCAGCGGCGGACGCTCGCCTGGCGCATTGTCGTGCGCGAGCCGCCCTTAAACGTCACATCCATTTCCCACTCACCGAACGAGACGTCGTCACCCGCCGCACTCGCCTTCACTGCGCCGCTGTGGAAGGCCTCCAGGCTCGAGAAGAAATCGATTTCGCGCTGTCGGTTAGCGGCCTTGCCCGTCGTAGGCGGCTTCTCATTCTCCTGCATCACTACGTCATCGGCGTAAAACTGTTCGAACCCTTCCATGGCCTTGCCGCTCAAGATCATGGCGTTCAATTGATCGTCCAACTGCTTCACATTCGGCATTGTGCTTCTCCTGTCAACTTCACAATACATAGTATAACACATATCGTCAAGACATTTGTTCTTCTGGATTTCATTGGCAGCGGGGGCTTGATATCATTTGCCCAGACCGGTGTTGAGACGAATTCCCATTCTGCTTGTAGCCCTCTGCGCTGGTTCGTTGAGCGCCCAGGAATCGGAAAGTCTGTTCACCAACACCATCCGGCCTCTATTCGAGAAGGAGTGTACTGGCTGCCATGGCAATGGGCTGGTCCTTTCCAAGCTCGACATGCGCTCGCGCGAAGGCTTGCTCAAAGGCGGCGCACACGGAGCGGCGATCACGCCGGGGAAGGCGGCCGAAAGCCTGCTGGTAAAACTCGTCGAAGGCAATGGCCCAGTCCAGATGCCGCCGGGCGAAGCGTCGAAGCGCCTGCCCGCCGAGGCGGTGGCGGCAATACGCCGCTGGATCGACACAGGCGCCGCATGGCCAACCACCGTGGCCAAGGACAACTGGGGCCAATACAAAGACGAGGACTTGTGGGCCTTCCGCCCGCTGCGGCGCAAATGGGATACGGGCTCGTCCATCGACAGCTTCCTTCCGGCTGCGCCCGCCGCTGACCGCCGCACGCTCATCCGTCGCGTCTCGTTCGATCTCACCGGATTGCCACCCACGCCCGAGGAGGTCGCGGCGTTCATCAAAGACAAGTCGCCCGATGCCTATCCGCGCCTGGTGGAGCGTCTGCTCGCCTCGCCGCGTTATGGCGAACGCTGGGGACGCCATTGGCTCGACGTGGTGCGCTACGCCGATTCGGGCGGCTACTCGAACGACTTCGAGCGCCCGAACGCCTGGCGCTATCGCGATTACGTGATTCGCAGCTTCCAGCAGGACAAGTCCTACGACCAGTTCATCCGCGAACAGGTCGCAGGCGACGAGATGGACGCAAACAACGGCGAGTTCCTGATTGCCACGGGCTTCCTGCGCGCCGGACCTTGGGAGCACACCGCGATGAGCGTCGAGGCCGTCACGCGGCAACTCTTCCTGGACGACGTCACGCACGCAACCGCATCGACTTTCCTCGGCCTTACGCTCGGCTGCGCGCGCTGCCACGATCACAAGTTCGATCCGCTCCCCACGCGCGATTACTACCGCTTCCAGGCAGTATTTGCGACGACTGAATTCGCGCGTCCCAAGGTGGAGTTTCTCGCCAGCGAGAACACTGCCGGCATGGAAGCGGGGCGGGCCCACATGCGCCAGGTGATCGCCGAAACACAGCTTCAGGTGGATCGCTTCGACATGAAAAAGAAGGACGTCGATCCGGAAAAGTTCGAAGAGTTCAAGCTCTTCCAGAAGCACATGCAGCTTTACAAGCAATCGGCCGACCGCTTCGAGCCGAAGGCTTTCTGTGTCTCCAGCGGTCCGCGCGACGGTGCGACCGACGGTGGGCCCACGCTTAAGTATCCGAGCCTCACCGATTACAAAGCCCCGCGGATGCATATTCTCACGGGCGGCAACATTCAGTCGCCGGCGGCCGAGGTACAGCCGGGCGTGCTGTCGCTGCTCGCGCGCTACGGCAATTACCCCGAACCCGAGATTCCCACGACTGTCACCGGCCGCCGCCTCGCGCTCGCCCGCTGGATCGCCGACGAGCGAAACCCGTTGACGGCTCGCGTGATGGTGAATCGTATCTGGCAGCATCACTTTGGGGCGGGCATCGCCGCCGATCCGAGTAACTTCGGCAAGATGGGCAAGAAGCCTACCCACCCTGAGTTGCTCGACTGGCTTGCGTCCTACTTCATTGACCATGGCTGGAGCGTGAAAGCCGTGCACCGTGCCATCCTCCTCTCGAAGGCGTATCAAAGCGCGACGCTTGTGCCGCCGCGCCGTCTGGAAGCAGAGGAACTGCGGGATTCGATCCTCGCCGTGTCGGGCGAACTCAGCCTTTCGGTGGGAGGGCCGGGCACCTTCCCGCAGATCAACGACGATGTCGCGCGCCAACCACGCCACGCCATGGGTTCGCTGCAGCCGCTCTACCGCGCATCGGCCAGGAAGAGCGACCGCCACCGGCGCAGCATCTACTCCTTCCAGCAACGCTCGCTGGTCGACCCGATGATCGAGGTGTTCAACGGGCCGAGCATGGACCTGTCGTGCGAGCGGCGCGAATCGTCGACGATTCCCACGCAGTCCTTCGCGCTGTTTAATGCGCAGTTCGTGAACGATATGGCACTGGCGCTGGCGGCGAGGCTTGAACGCGAAGAGCGGACTCCCGAGGCGCGCATTGAACGGGCATTCCAACTGGCCTTTGCGCGGCCACCCACCGCGGAGGAGTTGCGCATGGTGCTCGCACACTGGCGTGCAATGACGAAACGGCACGCAGCCACGCCGCCACCGGCGAAGCCCCGGCCGCAGCGAGTGGTGCACACGATCATGAGCGAGCTCACCGGTGAGAGGCATCAGTTCACACACCCCGAAGACCCAGCCGAGTTCGAGGCAAACCTCCATTCGTCCGAGGTCAGCGCCGAAGTGCGCGCGATGGCCGACGTGGCGCTGACGCTCTTGAACTCCAACGAGTTTGTCTATGTCTACTAAGCGGCGCGATTTTCTCCTCGGCACGGGCATGGGACTTGGTTCCATCGCGTTCCGCGCGCTTCTCGCACAGGACGCCGCGCGCGCGGGCATCCTCGCCGCCAAGGCCCCACACCATCCCGCCAAGGCCAAGAACTGCATCTTCCTGCTCATGGAAGGCGGCCCCTCGCACATCGACACCTTCGACCCGAAGCCCAAGCTCGACCAGCTTCACATGACGAAGTTCCAGAAGGAACGGAACAAGTTTGAAGCGAACATGAACACGGGCGAGCGCTACTACGTAAAGAGCCCCTTCCAGTTCCGCCGCGCGGGCCAGTTGGGCATCGAAATCAACTCGCGCTTCGAGCACTTCGCGGAAGTCGTCGACGACGTCTGCTTCTACCGCGGCCTAAAGGCCGAAAGCGTGAATCACCCCACGGCGCTCTACCACCTCAACACCGGCACGCAGTTTGGCGGCGACCCGGCCGTTGGCGCGTGGGTGAGCTACGGCCTCGGCACGGTGAACGAGAATTTGCCCGCGTTCGTCGTATTGCCTGATGTCGCCTACCCGCAGGGCGGCGCGGCCAACTGGTCCAACGGGTATCTCCCTCCGCATTACCAGGGCACGCCGCTGCGACCGGAAGGCGCGCCGATTCTCGACATGGCGCCGCCGCCCGGCATGACGCCCGAACGCCAGCGCGCCAATCTTGACCTGCTCGGGAAGCTGAA
>DASRHX010000430.1:0-4954 GCA_035650295.1 Bryobacteraceae bacterium
CCTATCGAATCTACCTCGCTTGCCTGGCGACGATCCCCCTTGTTCTTGTGCGCTGGCCTGTAGAGCAACTCCAGCTTGCCTTTGGATTGACGGGGGCCATGCTGCTTCCACTGCTGGCATTCACGCTCCTGGTGATGAATAACCGTCAGGAGTGGGTAGGCAGGCAATTCCGTACAAGTCCCGCGCTCAACGTCGTGCTTGCCGCGGCGCTGGTCTTTTTCGCATTCGTGGGTGGGCGCGAAATCCTCCAGTTGCTGAGGCGCTGACAAAGCATACGGAATACCGGCGGTCCTCCACTACACTGAAAGCATGGCGTGGCGGCTCACGCTCATCTCGCTGCTGCTGCTGCCTTCCGCAAGTGCGTACTCGGTGCTCACCCATGAGGCGATGATCGACTCGGCTTGGGAAGGCTCCATCAAACCCCTGCTGTTGCGCCGATATCCCAATGCCACCAGCGACGAACTGCTGAAGGCGCGAGGCTACGCGTATGGTGGCGCGATCATTCAGGATCTTGGCTACTATCCCTTCGGCAGCCGCTTCTTCAGCGACTTGGTTCACTACGTCCGCGGCGGCGAATTCATTGAGAGCCTGGTTCGCAATGCGCAAGATCTGAACGAGTTTGCCTTCTCGCTCGGCGCTCTTGCGCACGATGCGGCTGACAACTGCGGGCATCCCATCGGCGTGAACCCGGTGGTCCCGATGGTCTACCCCAAGTTGCGTGCCCGGTTTGGCCCAATCGTGACCTATGAGAAGAAGCCGTCAGCGCATCTGAAGGTCGAGTTCGGCTTCGATGTCGTGCAAGTCGCGCGCGGTAACTACGCGCCCAACTCGTTTCATGACTTCATCGGATTCGACGTGGCGAAACCGCTACTCGACCGCGCGTTTCACCAAACCTATGGAATGTCGCTCAAGGATGTTTTTCTCAGTGTCGATCTCGCGCTTGGAACGTATCGGTATTCGGTTTCTCAAATCATTCCGAAAGTGACGCGGGTTGCGTGGCAGATGAAGAAGGATGAGATCGCGGCCGCGCGCCCGGGAATCACGCGCGACAAGTTTGTCTACAATCTCTCCCGCGCTAGCTTCGAGCGGGAGTGGGGACGCGAATACAAGCGGCCGGGCTTGTTTTCCCGCCTCCTCGCGGCCTTGTTCCGTATCATCCCGAAATCCGGGCCATTCCGCGCACTGGCTTTCCATGCGCCGGGCCCCGATGCCGAGAAGCTCTTCATGCAGAGCTTCAATGTTGCCATTGACCGCTACCGGAAGCACTTGGCCGCGGTAGGGGCGAACAACCTCCGGCTACAGGATTTGAACTTCGACACAGGCGAGGTTGCACGGTTCGGCCAATACAAGATGGCCGACGAAGCCTGGGAGCGCTTCGTGCGGGAAATGGATTTGGAGAAAGGCATCGATCGCGGTGCCGCACTTGCCGTGAAAGATTTCTACGACGGAGCCCTTCCTCCCGATCCTAAAACCGCCGCCGCCGTGGCCTCGCTCGTTAAGTTCGCCGCAACCGCACCGGCGCCGGGACGATAGCCGCGTCCGCGTGTATACTGCCACCAATGCACTTTCGCGCGCTGACCCTACTCTTCTGGTTGCTCATCACGCTCCCTCTGTTCGCCCAGCAGGACCGCTATGAGCGGCTGATGCGCGACCTCCTCATCTTGGATGCGCACATCGACACCCCGCGCTACTTTCTCGACGAAGGTTACAAGCTCGCCGACGAACATGGCTACTACGAACTCGATCTTCCTCGCATGAAGAAAGGCCACCTCGGCGCGGTTTTCTTCGGCATCTACGCGCAGCCTCAGGATTATGCACCGCATCTTTGGCTGCCACGTTCGCTCGAGGTGCTCGATGCGCTCCACCGCGAAGTCGCCGCCAACCGCGATCAGATGGAGTTCGCCTCCACCGCCGCCGACATCGAGCGCATCCACAAGTCCGGCCGCCGCGCCGCGCTCGCCAGCCTCGAAGGCGGCCACCTCGTCGCCGATAGCCTCGGTGTCCTCCGCCTCTTCCACAAACTCGGCGTTCGCTACATGACGCTCGCCCATTTCGCCTCGAACAGCTTCGCCGACTCCATGACCGACGCCGTCGTGCACAACGGCCTCTCCAGCCGTGGCCGCGAACTCGTCCGCGAAATGAACCGCATCGGCATGATCGTCGACGTGTCGCATATATCGGACAAAGCAGTCCTTGATTCCGTTGCGGAAAGTCGTGCCCCGGTTATCGCTTCGCACTCTTCGGTGAAGGCCATTGCCCCCATCGTCCGCAATATGCCAGACGACGTCATCCAGGCCATCGCAAAGAAGGGCGGCGTCATCTGCATCAACTTTCACGCCGGTTACCTCGACAAGGCAGCCTATGACGTCTATATCCGCAACCGGCCACAGCGCGACCAGGAAATTAAGGACGTCCTCGCTCTCCACGCCAACGACCCGTCGCGTTGGGAACTCGTCCGCGGCATCCAACGCAAATACTTCGCCAAGATGCCCAAGGTCGATTACCGCGTTCTGCTTCGCCACATCGATCACGTTGCCAAGCTCGCCGGACCCGATCACGTTGGCCTTGGCTCGGACTTCGACGGCATCTCCGGCATGGCCCCCACCGGAATGAAAGACGTCGCCGATTACCCGAACCTGGTGAAGGGTCTCATCGAAATGGGCTACACGGATATCGATATCCGCAAGATCATGGGTCAAAATCTGGTGCGCGTCCTGCGCACCGCTGAGGAGGTTGCAACCAAGCCATGAAACGCCGGGAGTTCGTTACTACTACCGTTGCAACGGCTGCCGCTGCCGCGCAACGCACACCCGCCCGCAAGCGCATCGCCTGCCTCTCGTCCACTTATCACGTGCGCTCGCACTCGGACAACTTCATCACCCGCTTCCTCGAAGGCTACTGGATTCACGAGAAATACTACGAGCCGCCCTTCGACGTCGCCTCGCTATGGATTGACCAGATCCATCCCGCCGACATCGGACAGCGCCTGGCGCAAACCTACGGCGTGAAGCAATGCTCTTCTATTGCCGACGCGCTCACGCTCGGCACGGGTAAGCTCGCCGTTGATGGCGTCATCCTCGTTTGCGAACACGGCCAGTTTCCGCACAACGAAAAGAACCAGCAACTTTACCCGCGCTACGAATACTTCGAGCAAGTGGTCAAGGTTTTCAAAGCATCCGGGCGCTCCTGCCCTGTCTTTGTCGACAAGCATCTCTCCTACGACTGGAAGAAGGCGCGTCAAATGTATGACTGGTCGCGCGAATTAAAGTTTCCTTTCATGGCCGGTTCGAGCGTCCCCGTTACGTTCCGCCGCCCCGAATACGATCCTGCCCCAGGCACGGAGATGGAGTCGGCCCTTAGCGTTGGCGGCGGATGGGTCGCCGATGGCGGCATCTTTCATATCCTCGAAACGCTGCAGGCCTTCGTCGAGCGCCGCAAAGGAGGCGAATCGGGTGTGCGCGCCGTGCGCCTGCTCAAGAACGAGGACGTGTGGAAGGCCGCGCAACAAGGCCTCTGGCGCCGTGATCTCCTCGACGCCGCGCTCGCGCGTTCCATTAAGCCTCGCCCCCCGCAAAAGCCCGAAGAGATGCGCGCCGTGCTGGGCTTGGTCGAATATCGCGATGGGTTTACCGCCGCGGTGCTGGCGCTGGGTGGGATCTCGGAATACCTTGTCGCCGTGAAGCCCAAGGGCGCGCCAGCGCAAGCGACGCTCTGCTACGGTCCCATCGAAAACTCGAACAACTTCTCCATGCTTGTCCACGGCATCACGCGCATGATCGCGACCGGCACGCCGCCGTATCCGGTCGAGCGCACGTTGCTCGTCACCGGCGCGCTCGCCTCGCTGATGGACTCGGGCTTTCAGAACGGCAAGCGCCTCGAAACGCCGGAGCTCACCATCGCCTACAAACCGCCGCCGAAGTCGTGGTATGCGCCAGGAGTAGGTTCCTAGGAGACGGCCATGATCGAAGCAAAATCCGAATCTTTCTGGAACCTGATCGCGCGCGACACCGAAATTAAACAGGTGGGCACGGGCTTCGGCTTCACCGAAGGCCCTGTCTACAACCGCCGCGGCTTCCTCTTGTTCAGCGACATCCCGAATGAGAGGATCCACATCTGGGAACGCGGTGAAATGAAGGTCTTCCGCGAAAAAAGCAACAAGGCCAACGGGCTCACCTTCGACCACCAGGGCCGCCTGCTCGCCGCCGAAGGCGGCGGACGCGTGACGCGCACGGAAAAGAACGGCAGCATCACGGTCCTTGCCGAAGAAGGTCTCAAGGCGCCCAACGACCTCGTCTACGCGATCGACGGTAGCGTGTACTTCACCGACCTCACCGGCGGTCGCGTCTACCAGATCACTCGCGCGCGCTCGGGAGTCAGCGGCGCTCCTCCGCGCGGCGAAGTTCGACTCGCTCTCGAAACCCCCGCCCCCAATGGCGTCGCTCTCTCGCCCAATCAGCAGCAGCTCTACATAGCCGACGTGAAGACCTCTATGGTCCGCGCGTTCACGCTCGCCCCGGATGGCGCGCTCACGAAGCCGCGAGACTTCGCGCCGTTGCGTGTCGATGGTCTCAAAACCGACGAATCGGGCAACGTCTGGATGGCCTCCCGCACGGCAATCGTCGTTTACGACCCCACCGGCCGCGAACTCGGCTCCATCACCCCTCCCGAATCGCCAAGCAATTGTTGCTTCGGCGAAGGCTTCCGCGGCCTCTACATTACCGCGCGCAAATCGCTGTACCACGTGCCGACGAAAGTGCCCGGCACACGCACGTTCTAGCAAGCCAAGTCTGGGCCAAAAGTAGATGGCCACTACCAGCAGCACCAGCGCGACCACGGACGCTGCGGCCGCACCGCATCCGCAGCCAGGCTTGTTAGAGGTTGTCGCACTTGTACGTGCCGGAATTTGCGTCGTATCTACCGCGCCTCGTACAGATGCAGCAATCGGGTATAGGTC
>DASRHX010000431.1:0-3642 GCA_035650295.1 Bryobacteraceae bacterium
AAAAACAGCCCGTGACTCTGAAGGTAACCTTCGCTCACGTTCGAGTCAAGAAGGGCTGATGGTGTCTTGACCCGCTGGTGTGCCGAGCGTATAACCGGCGGACGTCTTCGGTGATCAGAGCTGTTCACGGTTCAAAGTTCAGCGTTCAGAGTTCCACGTTCTGCGTTCTGGGTTCCCCGAACCTTGAACGTGGAACCATGAACGCTGAACCATGAACCGCTCTTGCGTGTGCTCGCGAGCGGACCACAACGGCAATACTCGATCACAAACTCGCCCCTTGACTGGCAGCCCGGAGCTGGCGTGTTCGAAATCAGGACTTGTCAACTTTCGACAGGTCGTGCTTCACTAATAATTGCCATGAGGCACGTGACCATCCCGGCCGCCACGTTTATGTGGCTGCGACCCATCAAAGGCGTCGGACGGAATACGTCCGACTGCCAGAGATAGGCAGGGGAGGTTTGCGACTTCATGCGTCGTAGATAGATCCCAGCCTTCGGTTTCAATCCTCTCCAACCAACCGCGGAGTCTCGTGGTTTTTGCGGGCGTTCGGTTCGCTCGCCCGCAATGCAGATTTCCGGAGTCGTAGCCTAGGGGCTAGGCACCCGACTGTCTATCGGGATCAGGCGAGTTCGAGTCTCGTCGGCTCCGCCATTCGCGCTCTGTTTGTAGCGGAGGTGTGTCATTGGGCTCCAGTGTGTTGGGCGTGGCCGAGCGGATTAGGCACGCGGCTGTGAACCGCGGTAGACGAGTTCGACCCTCGTCGCCCAACCCAAGGCCGTGAGGCGGCGGCGCTGCTTCGGTCTCCAAAACCGAGGGCTGCTGGTTCGACTCCAGCCACGGTCGCCAATTGTTGTCGGGTCTTTGAAAAACGAGCGGGGATCCTCGCTCCATATGCTGTGCCCGCACCTCGGGATGAGGACTTTGCGCTACGAACGCGAACAGGGAGGTTCGAGTCCTTCTGCGGGCACCACACGTGAGCGGGTGTGATGTAGAGGCTGCATGGCAGGGCGCCACCCTGATCGAACCGGTTCGACTCCGGTCATCCGCTCCAATGATTCGACGGCTCTGCGCGTAGCTCAATGAGAGAGCCCGCTCCTTATAAGAGCGTGACGATGGGTTTGATTCCCACCGCGCAGACCAACGGTGACGGGTAGCACAACTGGTCGTGCACCTGCCTGTTAAGCAGGAAGATGCCAGTTCGAATCTGGCCATGTCAGCCAACGTTCGACCGCGAGTCGCGAAGTTCGAGTCTCACCTCGCGGACCAGTCGTCGGCGCGTAGCAAAACTGGATTGCACCCGGTTTACACCCGGTTCCATGGGAGTTCGAATCTCTCCGCGCCGACCAACGTTTGATCGGGGAGTGGGCTAAAGGTTAGCCACCTGCCTTGGGAGCAGGGCATCAAGCGAGTTCGATTCTCGCCTCCCCGACCACGACTCCAATCCGGCTCTAGCTCAATTTGGCAGAGGCATCAGGTCGAGGGCCTGAAAGTTCTGGGTTCGAATCCCAGGAGCCGGACCATTGGCAAAGGCGCCAGCAGTCAACTCCCAACTCGCAATTCCCAACTCCCAACGAAGGCTCATGCTTTTGGGAGTTGGGTGTTGGGAGTTGACAGGCCCTATTTCATTTCCGCCCCGGATTGTTGGCCGGCCCCATGCCCCAGATCTGAATCACGGCCGGCTCTTTCTTCGCGCCGTCGTAATGCATCTCGTTCGCGCGGTGGTAGACGTAGGTGCCGGGACCGACCGGTACGGTGCTGTCCGGGTCGTACTTGTCGCCCGACCCGAGCCACCATGTGCCTTCGAGCACCACGATGAAGCGGTCGTTGGGATGCGAGTGCGGCATGCTCATGTTGCCCGGAAGCCATCGCAACCGAACGACGTACGGGCCCGGCTTCGCGGGATCGCCAAACAGGACCGCCTGCTCCTGCGTGCCGGCGGCGTTGCGCACCCACTTGATACTCTCTGGTTTCACGACCTCCACCGCCTTCGGATTGAGCTGGGCCGCGTAGCCAAGCGTCTGGGGCATGGCCAGGACGCAGGTCCCGAGGGCCAGCGCGCGCATCAGTCGTCTCATGTGATTCCCCCTTCGGGCCGTCGCGAGGCGGCCCCACTCTCTCCATCGCAGTGACGGGGCATAGCATACCGCGCGCGACGCGCGTCAGAGTTTCTTCAGCAGCGCCGCCGCCTTCTCCTTGAATTCCTTGTCCTCGGGCGTCCACTCCGGGTTGAGCGGCGCGGCGAACACCGCCTGCAGCTCGCGCCGGGCGTCGTCCTTCTTGTCCATCTCCAGGTAGGTTTCGGCCAGGAAGAAGTGCGTAGCCGTGCTGTTGGCGTCGTACCCGAGCGATCGCTTGAGATGCTCGACCGACTTGTCTTTGCTGCCCCCGAACAGGCGGGGCACCTTGAGATACCAGCGGCCCAGCGCGCGATCGGCCGAGCCCTGCAGATATCCCGCATCGATCATCAGGACGGTCTCGAGCGCCTTCTTGATCGGGCCGCGATACTTGATGCCCGCGCGTAGTCCGAAGCCTTCGGCCATGGCGCCCATGTCGGCGGCGAGCCAGAAATGTCCCTCGGCGCGATTCGGTTGAAGTGCGACCGCCTTGTTCGCCGCGTCGATGCCACGCTCGAACTGCTTGCGCTGCTCATTGGGCGCGACGTGCCCGCCAAGCCAGTAACAGGCGCGGGCAAGCTTCCACGCCGACTCGAAGTCGCGCGGATCCTTGGCGAGGCGCGCCTCCCAGATGCGAGCCGCTTCGGTCGCGCTCGCCAGGTGCTCGCGATCCGCGTAGAGCCGATCGGGATCAGGCGCTGCACCCTGCGCACGCAGGCTGGCTGTCATCGCCACAATTCCGACGAGAATCGCCACGCGTCGCATGCAGGGTTTCCTACTGCCTGACGCCTGAGACAGCCCTTCCCCGTAGCCCCTACTCCCTTGCCCCCTATTTGGGCTTCACTCCACCGAAGAAGATGTGCTCGACATCTTTTTCGTTCTCGCAGACGTTCTCGATGATTTCGGTGTCCGGCAGCAGATTGAACGGGATCGTCACGCTCCACGGTTTCGTGTACGTCTTCGGATCGTCGAATGTGAACTCGATCTCGAGATGGCCGAAGTCGCGCCGGCGCCAGCGCTCCGTCACCTGCATCGCTTCGCTTCGCGGGTGCCCGCCGTCGTCCAGCCAGGCCTTGTCGTTGAAGCCGGTGACATTGACGACGAACGTATCGCCGTCCCACTTGCCGATCGAATAGCCGAACCAGGTCGGGAGCCGTTCGGCGGGGAAGTCGCGGCCGTCGGTGAAAATCTGACGGTACTGGGTGAAGTTCTCGAACAGGACGATGGTGAGGCTTGGCGTCTGGACGACTTTCCACGGATAACCCGGAACCATCATTGCGGTCGGGATGGTGTGCGGCAGGCAGCGGCCGGCCGGGCGGTCGCGCCCTTCCGTATCCTGCCGCTCCTTGAACAACGCCGCGGCCCATGGCTGAAACGGCGCGTCGAAGCCGGCGCGCCTGGCGATATTCGTCAGGAAGCGGCCGTCCGCGGCATTCCAGAGGCCCTGCAAGTCGGGCTTGCCATCGGGCAGGCGCGGCGCCGGCGCCTCCAGATTCGGCTTGCCGTCGGCTGTTCGCGGAATTCGCGG
>DASRHX010000432.1:0-18662 GCA_035650295.1 Bryobacteraceae bacterium
CGCGGTCGCAAGCAATCACACCGTCAATGTATTGTGCGGGAAGGAGTCGATTAGGGACGGTGGGCACGGGAGACGCTCCGCAAAGTAGTGAGGATCTCACGAGCCGATGTGTGAATGCGCGTACCCGGTCCGAACACTCCGGCAACGCCTGCCTTTTGCAGAAAAACGTAGTCGTCTGGCGGAACGACGCCACCCACGAAGACCAGGATATCTCCGCGCCCGTGACGTCTCAATTCCGCGAGCACCTCCGGCACTAGTGTCTTATGGCCACCGGCCAGCGTGGAAACACCCAGCACGTGGACGTCATTTTCCACAGCCATGCGCGCAACTTCGCGCGGCGTTTGAAAGAGCGGGCCGAGATCGACATCGAAGCCAAGGTCGGCAAAGGCAGTGGCGACGATCTTCGCGCCGCGGTCGTGGCCATCCTGGCCCATCTTGGCAACGAGAATGCGCGGACGCCGCCCCTGCTCGCGCGCGAACGCTTCGGCCATGGCACGCGCCTCGGCAAAGTCCGGGTCTTCGCGACTCTCCGACGAGTAGAAACCGGAAATGACACGGTTGACGGCCTGGTAGCGCGTGAACACCTCTTCGAGCGCAAAGGAAATTTCCCCAAGCGTGGCGCGCGCGCGGGCGGCGTTCACGGAAAGTTCGAGCAAATTTCCGTCGCCCGTTTCCGCGCACCGTCTCAAGGCTTCGAGCGACTGTTGCACGGCGTGCGCGTCGCGCTTTGCCTTTATGTCGCGCAAGCGTGCCAACTGCTTCTCGCGCACGGCCGCGTTGTCGACGACCAGCACGTCGACCGGTTTCTCCTCCTCAACTGCGTAGCGGTTGACGCCGACGATGGTCTCGCGGCCCGAATCGATGCGGGCTTGTCTGCGCGCCGCCGCTTCCTCGATACGCATCTTCGGCAAGCCCGTCTCGATGGCCTTGGTCATGCCGCCGAGTTGCTCGATCTCCTGGATGAGCGTCCAGGCCTTGTGTGCGAGCGCCGCCGTCAGCGATTCGAGATAGTAGCTGCCACCCCAGGGGTCGACCACATCGCAGATGCCCGTTTCGGTTTGCAGATAGATTTGCGTGTTACGCGCGATCCTGGCCGTTGCGTCGGTTGGCAACGCGAGGGCTTCGTCGAGCGCGTTGGTATGGAGCGACTGCGTGCCGCCCATTGCCGCGGCCATGGCTTCGATGCAGGTGCGGATGACGTTGTTGTGTGCATCCTGCGCGGTGAGGCTCCAGCCGGAAGTTTGGCAATGCGCGCGCAGGGCCATTGACTTTGCATTCTTGGGCGCGAACTGCTTCACCAGCTTCGTCCACAACTCACGCGCGGCGCGCATCTTGGCAATTTCCATGAAGTGGTTCATGCCGATGGCCCAGAAGAAACTCAGGCGCGGCGCGAAGCTGTCGATGCCGAGGCCCGCGCGCAGGCCGGTGCGCAGGTACTCCAAGCCGTTGGCCAGTGTGTAGGCGAGTTCGAGATCGGCCGTCGCGCCGGCCTCCTGCATGTGATAGCCGGAGATGGATATGCAGTTGAACTTCGGCATCTTCTCCGCGCAGTAGCGGAAGATGTCGCCCACGATGCGCATGGACGGACCCGGCGGATAAATATAGGTGTTGCGCACCATGAACTCTTTGAGCACGTCGTTCTGAATGGTGCCTGTAAGCCTATTCGGCGTCACGCCTTGCTCTTCGGCGGCGACGATGTAGAAGGCCATTATGGGCAGCACGGCGCCATTCATCGTCATTGACACCGACATCGCGTCGAGCGGAATCTGGTCGAACAGGACCTTCATGTCCTCGACCGTGTCTACAGCCACGCCGGCCTTGCCCACATCGCCGGTGACGCGTTCGTGATCGGAATCGTAGCCGCGATGCGTGGCGAGGTCAAAGGCGACCGAGAGGCCCTTCTGGCCGCCGGCGAGATTGCGGCGGTAGAAGGCGTTCGATTCCTCGGCCGTGGAGAAGCCCGCGTATTGGCGGATGGTCCACGGCCGCTCGGTGTACATGCTCGCGTAGGGGCCGCGGAGGAAGGGCGGCGCGCCTGGCGCCGAGTTGAGATGCTCGAGCGCGGCGACATCCGCGGCCGTGTAGAGCGGCTTGATCTCGATGCCCTCGGGGCTCATCCAGGCTTCACCCTGCGGCGGGGGCGGTGAAGGCGTTTGTTCGACGGCTGGCCCCGCGTGATGCTTCCATGCATCCTCGATCATCGATGCCGTGAGCGCTTCGATGTAGTAGGAGCCGCCGCCGTGGTCGGTCGTGTGACGGAGTTGCGTTTCTTCGAGCAGGATGCGACCGAGGCTGTCGGCAAGATGATCGCCGAAGCCCGCCTTGCCGATGACGAGCACATCGCATCCGCCGAGTACCGCGCTCAAGGCTCCGGTGGTTGCGCGCAGCAGATCCATGTCGGCGTCCGTGCTGGAACCTGCGGCGGTGATGGCCCACAGTTCAAGCCGCTGTGTGCTCACGCGCTTCAAGAGCGCACGGGCGGCGCGCAGCTTGGCGATCTCGTTGAAGAAATTCTCGCCCGTCGTGAGAAGGACCGCAGGCGCGCCGCGTACTCCGGCGGCGATCACGGCCGCCAGTTGCGCAACCAGGGTCAGGTTCGCATCGATAATGGCTGCACTCGCGGGAATCTCATCGAGCGAGGCCATGCGCCAGCCGCGTTCCGTGCGCCGCGCCGCGGAGTTGTCGAGTGCCATGGTCAACCCTCCTGCACGATCTCGATCAGATAGCCAAAGGCCGCCTGCGCCGTGGTTTTAGGGTGCACGAAGAAGACGGTCGTTCCACGCGAACCGGGGCGGGGCGCCTCGTCGAGGAGCTGAAATCCGTTCGCTTTCAAATGATCGAACGCAGCTCGAATGTCGGCCACGCGAAACGCCACATGCGCGAATCCACCGCGGCCGCCGGACTTCTCGATCTGCCGGGCCACGGGCGATTCGGGCGTCAAGGGTTCGAGCAGTTGTATCAGGTTGGGGCCGTTGCCGACGCGCAGCAGCACTTCACGCACTTGGTCGGCGCCGAACACGTCTTCGCGATGCACTTCGATGAATCCCATTGCTTGATAGGCTGCCACGTGTTGTTCCAGTTCGCCCGGTTTGACTGCGACGGCCACGTGGTCCACGCAGAGAAAGCCGGGCGCCTGCCTGATTTCATTTTCCATCAGGTGCAGCTCAGTAGCCGGTGAGACGCAGGATGCGGTGGTTGTAGCTGTCGGTGATGATGAGCGATTGGTCGGGCGAGATGGAGACTCCGTGCGGACGGTTGAGCTCGGTGCGCAACGGATCGTTGGAGACGATCGTGATGCCCGGCTTGCCCGTTCCGGCGATCGTGCGCGTGGAGCCGTCGGCGGGATCGTAAAGCCGCACCAGATGGTTCTCGGCATCGGCGATGATGACGCGGCCGCGCGCGTCGACGCACAGGTGTTTCGGCCCTTTCAAGTCGGGCGTAATCTGGCCGGGCGCGATCAAGGTCTTGATCCGGCCTGACGGATCGACGCGGCGCAGAGCGTTGCCATTGCGTTCGAGGATGTAAATGTTGCCTTTGACGTCGGCGGCGACTGCCCGCGGATCCATAAGCGGGCCTTCGGCGGCGACCGCACCATCGGCGGGCACGCCCTTCTCCCCATTGCCGGCGGCTGTGGTGACCATTGCTGTCGCGAGATCGATGCGGCGGATGCGGCGGTTGGAGAGGTCGGCCACGAGCAGGTTGCGTTGCGGGGGATCGAGCGCGATTGCGAATACGCCATGAAAGGAGGCGGAGTTGGCCTTGCCGCCGTCGCCTGAGTAACCGGCTTCGCCCGTGCCTGCAAACGAGGTGAGCGCGTTGGTGGAGAGATCGATCATCCCGACGCGGTTGTGGTGCGTGTCGGCGATAAACAGCCGGCCTGCGCGGGTGATGGCTATGCCGTGCGGCTCTTTCAACTCGTCGGAAGCCAACAGGGACGTGACGCCCTTTGGGGTCACCTTAATCAGCCGGTTGCCGGCGAACTCGATGATGTACCAGTTGCCGGCGCGATCGTATTCGACACCGAATGGCTCTACCAGCCGCAACTGCAAGGGGGGAGCGCCGGGCTGTGCGTCGCCACCGCCGGCAATCTGCTCAATGCGGGCGGCGCCGAACACGGTGGACGCGGTAAGGGCGGTGTGAAGTGTAGCGAGGAGGGCGGCGCGAATCATCCTGTGAGGAACGATAGCACGCGCCGCCGTGAGCTTACTGGTGCACCAGGTCGCCATGCGGCGTCGGCCGGATGGGTTGCGGCAACCGGCCGGCGAGTTCGCGCGCAATGCAGCGATACTTTTCGCTCATCAGGCTCTCTGGCTGCAGACCGAGCATGGTTTGGCGCAGCGACTCGCACAAGCAGCAACCATCGGCGTCCGGAGGCAGTACGTCGAGAAGGGGCATCTCCAGTTCCTCCTCCAAACGGTCGAGTGGAGGGGGCACGCCGATGGACGCGCGGTTGACGAGGGCCAGATTCAGCGCGTCGCGCGAGACGCCCCAGGAGAGCAGTTCGCCGCGCAGCAGGCGCAGGGCAGCGACGCAGGACGGTGTCCGCTCGGCCACCAGCACCACCTGATCGGCGAGGACAACAGCTGTCCGCGTAGCTTCGCGAATATCGAGTGAGAGATCGGCAATGACAGCCTCCGAGCAAGCGCGCAGGGAGTTGAGAATCGCCTCGGCATGGCCAGCCGTGAACGGATGCGGCTGCAAGATAGGGGCGGAGAGAATGCGCAGCTTTTCAATGTGATCCGGCGACCAGAGCAGCGACTCCACGGCGGCGCGGTCTGTCCGTGTTGCAGCGTGCGGCAGCAGCAACTCGAGCCCGGAACGGCGTGCCGGGCCGCGCAGACGCCCGGAGAACACGCCGAAATCCGGGCGCATTTCGGCGAGCGAGACGTGGCGCATTTCGGCGAAGGCCGCGGCCACGTTGAGGGCGAGCGTGGAAGTTCCCACTCCGCCTTTCACTCCCAGCATGGCGATGAGGCCTGCGCCTGCCGGGCGATTGGGCCCACGGCTTCCGGCATCAGGGCTATGCTGCGACGCTCGCTGAGCTGCCTGAGCCAATTGCTCGCCCAGCGTCGAGACATTTTCCGGCGATACAGCCGGTTCCGGGCCAATATGGGAATTGCGAGAAAGCAACGCGACCAACACGGGAATCCGGCCCGCCTCGCGCCGCAACTGGGCCAGCGCCTCGGCGTACTCCGGCGATGCCTCGCCGCCAGAGTCAAGGAGAATGGCATCGACTCCGCCGCCGGCAACACGCGCCAACGCCGTCGCCGAGTTGGTGATCGATTGAATACGGATACCTGACGCCGCGCACGCGGCCAGCGCCTCCAGCAGCCAGGGGGACGTATTCATAGGATGAACATGGAGAACGAGCATAGTGGCCCTCCTGTGTCTAGCGTGATTGCGTTTCTACCGCGGCGGATTCCCTGGTTCGCTTCAGCCGTCCGCCCAGACTGAGCAGATGCGAAATGGCGCTCTCTCGCGCGGGAGCCGCCTCGGCCACTCCGGCCAAGCGATGCGCGAGTGCCGACACCGCCGAGCGGTAAGGCGAGGTCCGCGCCACCAGCCGGCTTTCCATCATCGCTTCCTTCACCTCCGCCGCGCTTTCCGGCAGCAGCGTCGTGGCAATGCCCGCAAATGTGCGTTCCACGTCGCGCTGAGCAAGCGAACCCTCGCGTCCGGTGCGGCATACCGCGAGGCCAAGCTTGCTTGTGTGGATATCCATCTGGCGCATCAGTTCAAGCATCCGGCGGGCCTGGTGGAGGCTTGCCACATGATCGGTGGTGACCACCACGATGTGATTCAGAATAGGGAGCATCGCCGCCGCAGCCGGGTTCATCCGGCCCAGGTCGAGCACCGTCCAGGGATAGTACAGGCGCACGAAGTGGAACAATTGGACGAGTTTTTCCGGAGTGGGGCCCGCCGCGCCGAGCAAGTCGGCGGATTCGAGCACCTGCAGATTTTCAGGGCCGCTGGTGACGATCGAGCTCCAGCAGGCTCGGTCGAGGTGGCTGATATTGGAGAGCGCATCGGCAACGGTGCGCCTTGCGGGCAACCCCAGAAGGAAAGAAAGGGAGTTGGCCTGAAGATCGAGATCGGCAAGGAGCGTGTCCTGCAGCGTGACGCGTCCCATCTCGGCGGCTAGCGTGCAGGCCAAGGTCGAAGCGCCCACTCCGCCCTTGGCGCCGAGCAGCCCGATCAGGCGCGAGGTCTCACGATGTTCCGGCGAGTGGGCCGACGAATGCGCGCTCTGCCGCAGCACACCGTGCAGCAGGGCACGCGACAGCACGCGAGCGTTGCAAGCCTCTTTCACAAGATAGTCCTGCGCTCCGGCCAGCACGAGGTGCATCGACAGAGCTTCGCTGTCGGAGGCGCTCAGCAGCACAATAGGAATTCCCTGGGCGTTCGAATGGACACTATAAAAAGTGTCCGCACCGGAGCTATCGGGCAGGTTCAGATCGAGCAGGATCGCGTCGATGTCGCCCAGGGCAAGCCGTTGCAGACCCGTCAGCATCGTGTCGGTCCAGTTGACGGCGAATTCGGCGTCTGGACAGGCGGCAAGCCAGGCTTGTACCAGAGGTACATAGTCCGGGTCGTCTTCCACCAGGAGAACATTGAGACGTTTCTTCAGCATGTTATTTATGTCCAAGGGGCCTACTCTCCTTGGGGAGTAAGGCCATCCCCCAATTGGGCCCCACTGAGCTTTTCGACAGGAACACCTGAATGTTGAGCGCGGGCGCGTGGGAAATCAGGAGAAAGTTGGCTCTGCGATCGTCACTCGCACCGGTTCGGCTTCCGGCAAGGTTACTCGCGAAAGGTATGCCTCCAACTCCTGAATCTGCATCGACACCGCTTCAGGGTTAGACTGTTTTGCCGCCTGCTCGATGGCAGCTCCGACTCCGGTAATTTCGGGGAATCCGTAGCCAGAGCCTGTGCCCTTCATGTTATGACCGAGCACGCGAAGCTGGTTCCAGTCGAGCGCACTCAACAACTCTCGCAGCACTGATAACTCGCCGCGCCGTTTTTCGAGATAGCCGGGCGCTATGTGTTCGAGACCGGCGGGCACTCGGGCCATGATGGCGTCCGGCTTCAAGGCCTCGGGCGCCTTGCTTGTATACTGCCGCAGCACGGCGAGAAGGCGTGTCTTGGAAACCGGCTTGGCGAGGAGGGCATCGCAGCCGGCTCGTTGCGAGGCTTCGATGTCGGCCGGCAAGGCGTTAGCCGTCAGCGCGAGAATGGGGACCGGCTGCAGACCGCGGTCACGCTCGATCGAGCGGATGCGGCGCGTTGCTTCCAGGCCGTCCATCACCGGCATCTGCAGGTCCATCAGAACCAGGTCGAACCTGTGCTCGGGAAACGCCTGTACGGCGCGGCTGCCGTCTTCGACAAAACGCAGCGAATACTCAGTCGCCTTCAGGTAGGCTTCCAGCAGAATGCGGTTGTCTTCGGAATCTTCGGCGATCAGCAGTTGTAAACCCGGGCGCGCCACTGCCGGAGGTGGGATCACCGCTGAAGGCGCCGCTTCCTCACGTGCCGCGGCGGAATCTTCGCTGCCCAGCGCACCGCAAATGAGCCGCAGCAGTTCAGCTCGTTTTACGGGCTTGGTGGAGAACGAAGCGATGCGATGCTGCCTCCGCAGCGCCGCGTCGCCCAAACGTTCGTCCGAGGTCAGCATGATGATGGGAATCTCCGGTGAGAGAGCCCGCAAGTTCGCCACCGCCGCGAAGCCGTCGGTTCCCGGCATATTGCGGTCAAGGAGCACGAGCGTATAAGGCTCGCCCGCCGCGCGCGCCCGCGCGAGTTCTCGTGCCGCTTCGCTGGCCGAGGAGGATTCGCCACACTTGAGCCCCCAGAAGCGCAGCGTTTCGCGCAGAATCATTCGATTGGTTGGGTTGTCGTCGACGACCAGGGCGAGGTGGTGGGCGAAGTCCTGGGCGATATGCGGCCGCTCCGGCTCGGCCGTGGCCCCCTCTTCGCACTGGATGCTGAAGCGAAACGTGCTCCCTTTGCCGCGCTCGCTTTCGACCGACAGCTCACCGCCCATGAAATGCACCAGCCGCCTCGCAATACCCAGTCCCAGCCCGGTGCCACCGTACTTCCGCGTCGTCGAGGCGTCGGCCTGGCTGAAGTCTTCAAAGATGGCCTGTAGCTGGCCGGCTGGAATCCCAATGCCAGTATCCGAGATGGCGAACGAGATTTCGCCCGCGGCCGCGCCGCTGCCCACGCTGAGCACAATCTGTCCCCGCTCGGTGAATTTCACTGCGTTGCCCAGCAGATTCATCAGCACCTGATGGAGCCGCAGCGGATCGCCCATAAAGCTCTTATGCAAGTCGTCCCGCACATCCACGAGTAGTTCGATGCGCTTTTCGTGGCAACGCGGGCGGATGATCTCCACGGTGCGTTCCACGACTTCTTCCAATTTGAACTCGGTGCGGTCGAGCGCAAACTGCCCGGACTCGATTTTCGATAGATCCAAAATGTCATTGATCAGCGCCAGCAGATTCTGCCCGGCGCGGCGGAACACCTGCACATAGCTGCGTTGATCGGTGCTCAATGGCGACTCCCAGAGCAGATCGGCCATACCCAGAATGGCGTTCATAGGCGTGCGGATCTCGTGGCTCATGTGCGCGAGGAATCGGCTCTTGGCCTGATTGGCGCTATTGGCGGAGTGTACGGCGAACTGAAGCGCCCGCTGCGAGATTTCGAGCGCGCGGCTGCGCTGTTCGGCCGACGCCGAGCGTTCGGCAATACGGGATTCGAGCTCCTCGTTCAGTTCCCGCAACTCCTGCTGCGATCCCAAATACAAAAGAAGACACCGGCCATGCAGGGCGGCCAGGCCCGCCAGCCCCACCGCATGCCACCACCACCAGAGCGCACCCCACGTCTCCGACAGGGGGAGAGCCAATCCGGCGGCGGCCATCGTCAGACAGTAAAGATCCAGAGCCACGGAGTGCTCGCCGCCCCGCCGCTCCGTCAGCATATACACACCCGCCGCCACAAAACCCAACCCGCCCAACAGGCTCACCGCTACGGGCGTAATCATGTTCGATTGAGAAATCAGGCCCATGGCGCCCGCCGCGAATACGGCCCCTGCCGCGGCCACGGCTAGGGCTCCCGCCAAAAACGGCATCGCGCGAATGAGGCGGCAACCCGCCTCCGGACGCGGCAACCAGACGAGCGACGACATCAGGCCGCCCATGCACAGCGAGATCGAGTGCAGCCAAAACGCTTCGATCCCGGGCATGGTCGCCCCGTGCGCCGCGTCCAATAGGCCCATCGACGTTAGCCCGCCAGCCAACCACACTCGTTCAGCGTTCTGACCCGCGCGTAACCGGACGAACTTAATCCCCGCCGCTCCCAGAGCCACGGCGCAACCCATCGTTCCCACCATCGCATGTAGCGGCACATGCACCAGTTTCCAAGTGGACGGAACCAGGAGATCCAGCAGCACCGGCAGCAGCAACACCACAAGCGCGGCTCCCCCAGCGGCCATGCGCCAGTTTGGAGCCCGCCAGAAGATTCGCTTTCGCATTTCGTCAGAGCCCATATCGGCCTGGGAGATAAGAATCTTACCGGAGCCTTCTCATAAGCCCCCATCCGCGCCCTGCGATATGCTGGCCTCTCGCATGCAAATCGTCCCGCTCCCTCGTACCGAATTGAAAATCTCCCGTGTCGCCTACGGCAACATGACCTTCGGCGGCCAGACTGAAGAACCGGAGGCCGTGCGCATCCTTGACACGTGCCTCGACCGAGGCGTGACTTTCCTCGACACGGCCAACGTCTACAACCTCGGCAAGGCCGAGGCCATGCTTGGACGTCTGCTCGGCGCGCGCCGCCAGAGCGTCGTGCTGGCCAGCAAGGTACGCGGCAAAATGGGCGAGGGCCCACTCGAATGGGGACTTTCGCGTGCCGCCATCCTGCACAACGCCGAAGAGTCGCTGAAGCGTCTGAAGACCGACTACCTCGACCTCTATTACCTCCACATGCCCGACAACGCGGTCGCCATCGAGGAATCGCTCGAAGCTATGGACACGCTCGTGCGGCACGGAAAGGTGCTCTACCCGGCGCTTTCCAACTACGCCGCATGGCAGACGCTAGAAGCCTTTCGCATCACCGACGACCAGGGATACGCTCCCATCGCAGCCGCGCAGATGATGTACAACGTCGTCGCCCGGGGACTGGAACAGGAGTTCGTGCCGCTCGCCAACAAATACGAGCTCGCTATTGTGGCCTACAATCCGCTCGCCGGCGGCCTTCTCACCGGCAAACAGCAGCGCGAACGTCCCGCGCCGGGCACGCGCTTCGACGGCAACAAGATGTACCTGGACCGCTACTGGCACCCGGCCTATTTCGACGCCGTCGACGAGTTGCGCGCCGTGGCCGACGCGGCCGGGCGTTCTTTGGTCAGCCTCTCGCTCAACTGGCTGCTGCACCACACGACCACCGCTTGCGTGTTGCTGGGCGCGAGCCGCCTGGATCAACTCACCGCAAACCTCGACGCCGCCGAACAGGGTCCGCTGAGCGACGACGTAGTGAAGCGCTGCGATGAAATCTGGCTCAAGGTGCGGGGGCCGCAACCGAAGTACAATCGATAGCACCCGTGACGTCACCTGGGGCTTGTTCACTGGCCCGCCAGACGCTGCGCTTGCTTCTGGATCTCAGTCATCCGCGCATTCTCCACACCGAGCGCCGCGGTCAAGCTTTCTTCTCTTTTGATCACCGCGCGTTCACTCTCTAAAAGGGTGGGCAGATGGACGGTGTTCAACTCCTCTCGACGACCTTCGTCCTCGGCGCTAGAGCCACTTGTTGGGGCCGGATTCAGGTCGCCGATTTCCCGCTCGATCAACTGGCGTTCGCCGGTAAGCCGTTGCCGCTCGGCCTCGACTTGGGCGAGTTCTGCATTGATGACATGGACCTTCCATTGAACCAGCTCCGCGCGGCAGTCTAGAAGTTCCAAAGCCAATCGCCGCACTTCCGCGCGAAGCGCACCGACATCGTTGGTCTCGTCTTTGGCGGATTGCGCCGAGCCGATCCATGCAGCTCCTGTGAGAAGGAGGAGGGACAGTCCTATCCGGCCTCGGGCGCGTTGGGCAAAATCTCTTTGCATGTCGATTACTCCTTTCGCTCCTGGTATGCGCCGCGCGGTGTCAGGACGAACCGCGCGGCGCGTAGTTCGATTTAGTGCGGTGCGACCAGGCAGGGCCCGTTGTCCCAGCCAATCTGTATCGCTTCGATGGCCGGAGCGATCGCGCCCGGGGCTCTTGTCATGACAACTTCGACGTAGTAGACGTAGTTGATGAAATCGAAGGCCTGTGTCGAGGCGCACACCGTATTCCGCGTCTGGAAGTTATTCCCTGCCGGAAAGTTGTTGCTGTCTAGAGATACTCCCGCCACATTTGCCGTGAAGCCGTCGGCGAGGCGCGTGCGGCGAAGAGTGACGGTGACACGCGACGCGGCGTCCGGATCGCGAAAGCGAGCCGCCATCCGGATGTGCGGGACACCTCCACCCAGCTCCAGCAACCCGTCGACGGCTACGACATTGTAGCGGATGATCCCGCTCGGCGAAGAAAGGAACGCTATCCCATTTTGATAGGTGAACGTTCCCAGGTGCTCCCCACCTGCGGAACCGATTGTTGTCCATGGTTTTGGGCTTGTCGGCGCCCCTTGCGCAGCCGGGATGGACGTAAATGTCAGTACAAGTCCGCCAAACAGGCTCAGAGCGTAACGGAACGCGTCGGATCTAAAGTTCTTCATATCTTTCCTCCTTTTGCGGGCATCGATTCCGGCCCGCACAACACGTATAAGCCGGCTGGAATTGTCACTCAATGTTCCGTGAATGAAACGAAATTGACTCCTCAAGTCACTACCAACTTGAGACTTGTCGCCGTGGATGATCAGCAGTTGTAACCGACACAAATCGTTCGCGGGGGGAAGGCTGATGGGTGAAGGATGAACCCATGGGAAAGATCATTCGCTTCGGGCAATTTGAAGCCGATCTTCAGACCGAGGAATTGCTGAGGGCTGGGGTGCTCGTCAAGCTGCAGGCGCAGCCATTCCGTGTGCTCGCGATGTTGCTCGATCGTCACGGTGAGATCGTCACCCGCGCCGAAATCGTGCAGGAGCTTTGGGGAAACGATACCTTTGTCGACTTCGACCAAAGCGTGGGCGCGGTGATCCGCAAGCTACGGCTGGCGCTTAAGGACTCGGCGACCGCGCCACGGTACATCGAAACGCTCCGGCACAAGGGGTACCGTTTCCTGCTGCCGGCGCAGACGATCGAAGCTCCTCGCGGCCCGCAGCCGGTTTTCGGCACGCCCGCGCTGAACGGGTCGTGGGTACGCAGGACCTATGTATCGATAGCTTTGACGGCCGCAATGGTTTCTGTATTGATCCTCGCGGCTTGGAGCGGGTGGCCAGTCAAGTCTGCAAGCTCTCACCACGAAGCGGGAGCGCAAAGAACAGCTGATCGCCCCCGAAATGTCGAAGCTTGGATTGCATATCAAAAGGGGCGGTTCCTTTGGAAGACTCGCACGGAGCCGGCATTGCAAAGAAGCATTGAGTACTTTCAGCAGGCAGTCAACCTCGATTCGCAGTACGCCCCAGCCTATGCCGGGCTGGCCAACGCGTACGTCCTTCAGAATTTCTACACTGGCCGGCACCGTAATGTTTCGATCGAACGGGCGAGAGCCGCGAGTGAGCGGGCTCTCCAGTTAAGCCATTCCCTGGCTGAAGCGCACGCCACTCAGGCCTACATCAGGTTCTATTACGAGTGGGATTGGCTTGGCGCCGACAACGCTTTTAGGAAAGCCATCGCTGTCGATCCCACCTATGCCACGGCTCACCAATGGTATGCGGAGTACCTGTTCTATATGGGGCGCTTCCCGGAGGCACTGCGTGAGATCAGCCGCGCTCACGAGTTGGATCCCCAATCGGTCGTAATCAGTCTCCAGTTGGCTTCTCCCTATATGTTCTCCAGAGAATACACTCGGGCGATCGAGAGAATACATGAGGCGCTGAAGCTCAATCCTGAATTCCCGTTAGGGATCTATATGTTGGCAACTTGCTACGAGCAACAAGGAAGGTTCGATGAGGCGCTCGCCGAATACCAGAAGATCGCTCAAACTAGAATGGGCCTCACTGGGCTTGGCTATGTCTATGGGAGAACAGGCCGGCACCAGGAAGCTCGCCGGATTCTTCAGCAATTACTCAACGAATCAGAGCGGGACGAACTCTCGGCTTATCATGTAGCGCGAGTGTATGCGGGGCTTGGTGATGCCAGCCAGACGTTGGCATGGCTGAAGAAGGCGCAGGGTGCACGCGATGAGCGGATGGTCATGCTGAAGGTCGATCCGAAACTGGACACGCTGCGCGCGGACCCACATTTCGCTGACCTGCTGCGAAAGCTCGGCCTGGCCTGAAATGCCGCTCACCCGTTTACCGATCCACCTCACTCACCTTCGTGATAAGATCGCCCACCATGCGACGCTTCCTCTCCAGTTTCGGATTCGCGGCTCTTCTGGCCGCAGCGTTTCTCTCCGTTCGCAGCGAAGCCCAGCCGGGCACGGTCAAAGAGATCGTCAAGGGTGTCTGGTTCCGCGAAGGCGAAATCAAAGAGATGGGTCACTGCAACAACGTGATCATCGAAATGAAGGACTACCTCGTCATCATCGATGCCAACTTCCCCAGCGGCGCGAAGATGGCGTTGGCCGACGCAAAAAAGGTTTCGCCCAAGCCGGTAAAGTATGTTTTCGATACGCACCACCATGGCGACCACGCCTACGGCAATGCGTTCTGGACACGCAATGGCGCTGAAACGATGGGATTCCAGGGCGTCGTCGACGAGATGAAGGCGAAGGAGCCGAAGCGCTGGCTCGACGCCGCCAAGTCGCGTAAGGACGTGGCCGAGTTGAACCTCACCACCGCGGAGCCGCCCAAGACCGTGTTCGCCAAGTCGCCGCACGTGATGGACGATGGAACGCGCCGCATCGAGTTCCGGCAGTTCGGTTGGGCACACACCAAGGGCGACGGCTTCGCCTGGCTTCCCAAGGAAGGGGTTCTTTGCACCGGCGACGCTGCCACCAATGGACCTTACAACTATCTCGGCGACGCCCATGTCGCCAACTGGCCAAAGGTCATGAAGGGCGCGTTGGGCTTGAAGCCGAAGCATGTGCTGCCGGGCCACGGCCCAGCCGGCGGCAAGGAGATCGTCGAAGGTGAGATGGCGTTCATGCAAGAGTTGAACGCGTTCGTCGACGCTGGTGTGAAGGCGGGCAAGTCGCCCGAAGAGATCGCCAAGGGCAAGCTCAGCGACAAAGTTAAGAACTGGGTGGGTCCGTCGTTTGCTACCCAGGTGAAAGACGCCTACCTCGAGAAGACCAAGAAGACGCCGCGCGGCGACATCGCGATTTGATCCCCTGCCCCCTCACTTGGCCGCAAGGAACGTCAGGATCTCGCGCATCAACCGCGGACCCTGGTCCGTTTGGAAAATGAACTGCGCGTGCGCCGAGCAGGGGAGGATGATCAGGTCCTTCGGCTCGGGCATCTTGTCGTACTTGGCGCGAATGCCGGGTAGGCGCGGCGTGTTCTCACCTTGAATGTCATCGCGGCACACAATGTTCAACTTCGGGCCGGTCAGCTTTTCCGGCGGGAAACTGGGTTCCGAGGCAATCAACACCGTGCGATCGACCTCACCCGCGTTTCCGTGCACGAGCGCGCCGCTTGCGCCATCGCCACCCATGCTGCCACCGATCACCGCGACTGTCTTCGCACCATTCGCGCGCAGGTAACGCACGGCGGCGAGCACATCCTGGTACAAGGGCGCACCCATGGGATCGTCCCGTCCCGGACCGGTTGATTCGCCATACCCGCGAAAGTCGAGCGCCAACACGCGGTAACCCGCCGTCTCCAGTTCGCGCGCCTGCACGATCCAAGTCTCTTTGTTGAAGCGCCCGCCATGCGCGAGCACGACGCCGCGCGTGCTGCTTCCATAAAGGTCCGCGTGGATGTTGCCGCCATCGCTCGTCTTGAGGATGACGCGCTTCGGCTCGGGCAACGCCAGTCCCCACTCATCGATCTTGATACGGCCCAGTAGCGTCGCTCCGTCTTTGCCGCCCGGCCGGAATACGAGCGCCTCACCCTCGGCCACCGCTGGTGTCACATGCGGAAATGCCGCCGCGATGTTCTGCTGATGTGTGATCGCGAGCGTGTTGCCTCCGCGCGGCGCCGCACGCGCGAATCCCCGCAGCCACTGTGCTTGCGCGTCTGTCGCGACATTCATGTTCTGGCCGCCATCGCCCAATTCATCGTGCAGCTTCGGCAACGGCAGCTGCGCGTACTTTGCCGTCTCCTGCGTGCGAAACGTCGGGCTCGACATCACTGCATTCACAGGTATCTTCCGGCGCCGCAGCGCAACCCCCATCGCCGCCGCCCCGCGCCGGCCGGCTTCATCCAACTGTCGCTCGCGATTCCAGTTACCCGCGACCGCTGTCTCCTTTGTAGGCGCTTCGCGTGGCGAACTGGCATGGCGCATCACGATAATGTGCCCGCCGCGCTGCAGGTCTTTCAGGATTTTGTCGACTGAAACTGCCTGAGCATTGGTTCCGGCAACGCACACAAACATTGCCACCAATGCGCGATAGAAAGCCATACGGCCAGTGTACTGCCACAAAGAACGATGGCGTCGAAGCAGACGCTCATGTAGAATTTTCGCCGGATGACGGAACAAATTCGAGACTTGATAGCCGCTTACGAAGCCTGGCAGTCGCTTGAGATCACACATGAGTATGGTCCGCTCCGCTTCTATGCCGCAGGCGAGCAGGTCCAGGAACTTCATCGCCAACTGATCGGCCCGGCGGTGGCACAAGTGAACGAGACGACCCAGAAAGGTGCCGATGGCGTGTTTCGCGCGATCGCTCCCAGCGCTTGGCATGCCTACTTCTACTTGCGAGCGCAGAAACAATACCTATTCCGATCCGGCAAGCCGCTGGGTGTTCCAGTCGACCCCAACGAACAATCGCCGGGCGAGCATCTATTCTTCAGAGGGCAACGCTGCGCCACTTGGCCATTTCAATCCAGTTTGTGGCGAAAGGATGAAGCTGGCCAAGCACTAGAGAGACACGCGGTCTGTGCGCTATCGGAATATTTCAAACACTATTTCGTTTCCGACCAGGATTGCGCGGAGCTCTCGGCGAAATGTTTTGCCCAACACTACGGCATCGCTACGGACATTGCGGACATCAGTTGTGATCCAGACGTCGCGATTTGGTTTGCGACTCACCCTGTAGATAAAGAATGCCCTGGCGGCGAGGCGAACGGTGTAGTGCGTGCCGTGACATGGGCGGGCCAGGCGTCGACGGCCGAGACCGTATTCTTATTGCCACCGCCATTCGTTCGAAATGTCTACCTTCAGCGTGGCCTCTTCATCGATACCTCACGCACTTCAGGACTGATGCCGGGGAAGGTGGTGTTGGAGGTTCGATTTCCGACATTAAGCGGCGAGGAGTTCCAGGTGATCCGCGCGAATCGTACGATCGAAATTTGGCCAGCCGTGGATGAGAGCGAGAAGGCCCTCGTCGAGTGGGCACGGGCAGTGGCTGCGAAGTGTTCGAGCATGGAGACCGTTCAGGAAGAGGTGGCTTCTCAGCGGGCTGACTCAAAACTACCTGACTTTTGGTTGAAGAAGGAGTTGTTCGAGCGCGACAAGCAGATGGCGGAATGGCTATCGATTCTCGACTGGGTCCTGCCTGGAACCTGCGTCACCGCATCTCCCAGTGCGCCGGGTGAACCAGGGCCAATGCGATACACGATACTGGACCTCAAGGTAAGGGCGCTCGTACGAGCGAACCCAACTTTTTTTCGAGCGCTCGTTTATGCGACGGAAGATTCGAATTTTGCTGGCAACTTCCAGGTGCTTCGAGAAGTCGTCAAGATCGCCCGGCAGGAGCTTTCATAACCCTAGCGCTCCCCGCGTCGGCGTGTCCGCCTTTCCCGATGCCACGCGGTGGATCGCGTTGGTCAGCTTGCGGTACGGGATCGACTCCAGAGAATCGAAGGGGATCCATTCGCCATCGCGCCAGTTGGAGAAGAACCAACGGGCGAGGATTGCGAGGTGGTCCTGGCGGTCGCGCAGCGCAAGGGTTGCGGGCAGGCCGGCGGCGATTTCGCGCAGGCGCGCATCGATCGGCACGGGGCGTCCTTCGGCAGTGGCGGCAAGGGAGAAGGCACGCCGGGATTGCCAGCACCCCTTCAGCAAGAACCACAGCGACACTTCGTCATACTCAACGCTTCGCGCGATGGCGACGCCGTGCAGTTGGTCGACGTTGGCCGCCAACTCGCCCGACAGCCGCGCAATGGCCTGCACTTTTTCGAGCATCGCGTGGGCCCGCGCGGCCTCTTCAAAATGCAGCGACTCACTCAGCCGATCGCGTGACGCCCGCGTCGACTCGAGCAACGAGTTGCCCGAGGTGCGGAGGAAGTCGTCGACTCGCGCCACTTCGCTTGCGTACTCTTCCTTTGACACCGCTTCCTGGCACGGGCGCAGGCACATGCGCATTTCGCCGTAGATGCAGCCGGGGTGTTCGGGTGACGGTTCCAGGTCCTCCTGGCAGCGGCGGATCTGGAACAGGTCGAGGAACGCCTTCTCGAACCCGTCGGCGGCGGCGCGACTGCGAAATGGGCCGAAGTAGCGCGAGCGTCCGCCAAGCCGCGTAGTCACCATCGTGCGGGGAAAGGCGTTCGTCAGAATCAGTTTCACGTAAGGTGGCTTGGAAAGGCGCAGTACGCGGGCATACGTCTCGGGATAGTGGCGGCGCGCGAGCGTGTAGGAGGTAAGCGCAGTCTCGATTGTAGAGGCCGTGCGCCAGACTTCGATGCGCTGCGCGACCTCGCGTAGGTTCAACATGCGGCTCGCGTGTTTGCGTTCGGCGAGCAGGCGTAGCAGCCGCCTGCGGATCAGGCCGGTGCGTCCGAGATACGGCTCGCCTTCGGCGGCATGTACCAAGAACACGGCCGGCACGTTGTGCAGCGCGGCGAGCCATGCGTCGAGCGATTCGCCCGAGTCGCGAAGCCAAACCTCAGGATCGCGGAGCAACATGTGCCTACTCGAATACGCGGTTGAACTGTGCGCGCGGCGCGGGCCGGAACGAGGTGACTCCGAGGTTCTCGTGCACGTGCTCGACGCGGCTCATGCCGGCAAGGGCGACGGAAATGCCTGGCGCGGAGCGCGTGAACTGTATGGCGCGCTGCGCGTCCGTCGTAGGGCCGGTCAATACATGCGCAAGCGCCGGCGGAAGCCCGGAGGTCAACTGCGCCTGATGCAGGCTGGCGCTGGCGACGGCATGCAATCCGAGGTCCGGAACGCGCAGCAGGAAACCATTTGACAGCGCATCGCACATGCCCAGATTCAATGGCAATTGCACGAAACGGAAATGATGCGATCCGCCACCCGCCGCAACCGCGCAGGTGAGCAGGCGGTCGATATCGAGGCCGCCCGATTCGCCCGGCTTCTTGCGGAAACCGCTCCATGTCGCGGTGCCATAGAAACGCATCCAACCCCGCTCTACCATTGCCTCGCATCGCGTAAACGCGCGAGTGATCCGCTCGTAGAAGGCGTCTTCCGGTATCGAAGCCAGTTGCGATTCCGGGTTGTGCAGGTAGAAGACGTCGAT
>DASRHX010000433.1:0-9982 GCA_035650295.1 Bryobacteraceae bacterium
CGAGCTTCAGGTTCGTGACCTTACGCAGGCTGGTGACCACCGGCACGCCCAGCGACAGGTTGGGCACGAAATGGCCGTCCATCACATCGCAATGCAGCATCGTGATGCCGCTATCGCGGACGCGCGCAACCTCAGCCTGAAGATTGGAGAAGTCGGCGGCCAGAATGGAAGGTAAAATCTCGATCATGACGTCGGAATCATGCGGGAAATCAGGGGTTTCCGAACTAAGTTGATGTTATCACAGCGGCGAAGAAGCCGTCGCCAGGCTCCCGTCCCGGAAGCCGCCGCGCAGTACGCTGACAACGCCAAGTCTGGTTGCCGGCAAGTGCCTCGTCCACCACTTCTTCGTTCTCTATTCGCTCCAATGAGCATGTCGAATACACGACGCGTCCGGTCCGTTTCACACAGCTCAATGCGTTGCGCAGCAACTTGACCTGCCGTTGATGGAGGTTTTCCAGATCGCCGGGTTGGATGCGCCATCTGATCTCCGGGTTTCGCCCTAGGGTGCCGGTTCCGGAACACGGCGCATCCACGAGAATCCGGTCAAATATTTCGGCCGGGAAAGGGAGCGGCCGTGTGCCGTCCAGGACCAGTGTGGGCACTCCCAGTGAAGATACTTCACGCGCTCGCGCCAGAAGGCGATCACTGGCGATGGCATGGATGGGTGTCTCCATCGCCTGGAGAGTCTTGCCACCCGGCGCAGCACACAAATCGAGGAAGCGGTGCCCAGGTTCAAGCGCCAGGTGCGGCACGATGCTCTGCGAGCCGATGTCCTGTACGCGGAAGCCTGCCGGTGGCAGACCCTTTGGCCACAGCCAACAGCCTTCGAACTCAGTAGGCATTGCCTCGGCTGGCGGCTGAACGGCACAGGGCACGCGGATAAACGTTTCGGGAGCCTGCAGCGCCGAAGTGGCGATGGACGCGGCCGTCTCCTTGCCGAATTCCCTCTCCCATCGGAGCAACAGCCACTCCGGCATGCAAAGTTCAACGGAGCGATCGGGCCAGCGAATCTCTTCCTGCGTTACCTTGCGCAGGACCGCATTCACAAAACCGGTTGCGGAGCGCTTATTGGCCCGCCGCACCATCTCCACACTTTCGCTGATCGCCGCGTGCGGCGGAATGCGCTGCAAATAGCGCATTTGATAAATCCCAAGATGAAGTGCCAACCTCACCTCAAGATCGAAACTCCCCGGATTGCGCCCGGAGAAATAACCGGCGAGGTAGTCGAGCTGCGGGCGGCGTCTGAGCGCTCCGAGAACCAACTCGGTGGCAAGTGCTGCGTCACGGCTGCTCAGAGCCTGCGCGCGCTGATAAAGCAGATCGGTCGAATTTGCGCCGTCCTCGACAAGTTTTAAGGCGTCGAACGCTGTCCGGCGCGCTGGGGAAAGTTGCGGCAATCCACACCATGATAGAGGCATGATAAGAGCTGATGCGCTTCGCTCTCTTCGTCCTTTCGTGCGCCTTGCTCGGTTCGGCGGCCGAGAGGCCGGGTTTGGATCGTATTGAGCATTTCGTGTTCGTCCTGATTCCGGGACACAGCTTCGACACCCTGTTCGGCCGTTATCCGAGCGTGGAGGGGAGTGGCACGGGACTGACCGATCAGGATAACCCGCACCTCTGGAGCTATGCCCGCCAGTACGTGATTCAAGATCAATTCTTCTCCACACCGGGCCCGGATTCGCTCACCGATAGCCTTCGCTTGGGGCCGGCTGGAGTAGGCTCACTTCTGTCGCCGCTCGAAAACGCGGGCAAGAGTTGGAGCGTATTCTCCCGAGCGGAGTTCATGGACCGTACTGAGCGGCGGGACCTTCCCAACGTGACCTTCGTCGTACTGGTTCCTGGCGAGGATGGGCGAAGGCTTCTCACCGAAATGATCAACGCTCATATGCGGAGCCCTCTTTGGTACCGCAGCGCGATGTTGCTTGCTTGGGATGGCCCGGCCGGTGAGCCCGACCATGTTCCAATTCCGGAAGGTCTCGGACCGCGCGTGCCTTCTATCGTCATCTCGACGTTTGCCCGTTCCACCTTTCACGACCACGGGCGTTATTCCTTCGACAGTTGGCTGAGATTGCTGGAAACACGATTCGGTGTAGAGCTTCTCCCGCCAGGCCGGTCGCCAGTGGCCGACCTGTATGATCCATTCGACTTCAGCCAGGAGTCGCGCTCCCCCATAATCCTTGAGCCGGATGGTGCGCTTCGATTTCCTCCCGTCCTCCAGCCGCAACGTTTTCCGCTGAGTTGGCTTGGCAGCGTCAACGTCGCTTATGGGACGTTCGTTGCCTCGCCGGGCATGATGGTTGATGGTTATGTTCGCGATTTTGGTGTCGAACCGGCCGTGGCCGAACAGTCCCCACTACCCCTGGAATTAGCCGGCGTTTCGGTTACGATCCGCGACGCGCTTGGAACACTTCATCATGCACCGGTTCTTTATGCGGGCCCGTTCCAGATCAACTACCAGGTCCCCGATGAGGTTGCGATTGGCCTCTCGCGCGTTGTCATCACTGGCCCTACCAAACAGGTGTGGGGCAATCTGATCATCGAACGAATTTCACCGGGGCTTCTCAGCACAACCAATATGGGCGATGGCCCGGCGGACGGCGTGTTTGTACTCGAAAAGTCCGGTCAGCGGGCACTCTCCTCTACCTATGACTGTGCACTTAAAGCTGACTATGCCTGCCCTAGCGTGCCCATAAGGCTCGCCGAATCCGACCGGGCAGTCCTGACCCTCTATTCAAGCGGGGTCCGTAACCGGCTCTCTCTTCAATCGGTACGGGCTACAATCTCGGGCCTCGATGTGCCCGTGCTCTACGCGGGCCCAAGCGAGCGCTTTCCATGGATCGATCAGGTCGATTTGGATCTTCCGCGCCAATTGCAGCACGCCGGCCGAGTGCTCGTTTTCGTCAGCGTAGAAGGGCGGGCCGCTAATCCCGTGCAGATTCTGTTGCAGTAACGCTCGCCTTCTTCACTTCCGCGGCAAACACGTACGTGTCGCCAAACATGTTCGATCGGAAAACGACCCATTTCTGATCGGGAGTGAAGCTGACATTCGGCTCCAGCCTGTATTGATGCCTGGCCATGTTCACGAGGCGCTCGGCGCGCAGCACGCCGGGTTGTACGAACGATGGATCGTCGATGCCGCGATTCTGAATCATCTCCGGCCTGAATAGGTAAATCCACTGCCCATCCTTCGCCCGGGCGACTTGCCCCGGGTCTCCGCCATCGCCGCTAAACAAGGTGCCATCGCGGGTGACATTGAAATGAATCGACCACTCGTCGCGCTGCAAGTGATACCAGCGCCGCCGCCCTGTATCCACGTGATAGGCGGCGAGCCAGAAATCTTCGCCGCGTGGAATCTGGAGGTCGTAATAGATGGTCTTCCCGTCGGCGCTCCAAAACTCGTGGCCCCAGATCTCCATCGCCATTGTGCGGGTATGAATCTTCTTCAAACCGGATCCATCGGTGCGGATGAGCCAAATGCGATCCACCTTGTGCCAGGGCCCTTCGTGGCAGAACATCAGTAATCCTGGATCTGCGGGCGAGAACAATAGGTGATTCAACCAATCGTTGGCGCGATGGATCACACGAGTTTCACCTGTTTCGATGTTTAGTGTGAACATGGCCATCGGCGCGCGCGAGGCCCAACGCTCCTCCATCATCTGGCCCTTGTTGCGCGGCTGGTCAAGCGGATGACCTTGCGAGTTCGTTGCACGGGAACGGTTTCCGCCGTAGTCGCTGGCCTCGCCTTCGATGTAGGTTCCCGCGAGCAGGGTTTCGTCGGCATTTACCGTGGCAATGCCGCCGCGGCGTGGGAGGTCGGCAATCTTGCGCGATTCACCAGTCGTTACGGAAGCCCAATAGGCGGCGCCATCGCGAGTGAAGTAGACGCGTGCGTTCTTGCGCCCCGCGTCGATCAGGCGGACCCGGCCCTCGACGACGCGCCTGGACTTTCGGGTCGCAAGTTCCAGAACACTGATCCCCTCGGGCGTCGTATACACGAGATGTTTGCCATCGGCCGTGTATCCGTTCTGATTGAAATAGAGGCTTGCGCTGCCAGGCTCATCGGTGAGGCGAACCACGCGATGCCCGGTGTCCGGGTCGACCCATTCTCGCGGTGGTTCCGCGGCCCACAGCACGCCGAGAGTCATCGCTGCCACGCACACCGCCAGTATTCGCATGGCCGTATTCTACTCCCGCTGGCCGACATCGGCGATAATAGTATTTTGGATCTAGAAAAAACGCTTCTACGCAAAGTTGGGGAAGCCATCCAGCGGTTCCAGATGATCCGCGAGGGGGATCGCGTAGCCGTCGCCTTCAGCGGCGGGAAAGATTCGTTTACTCTGTTGGAGTCGCTGCTGCTCTTAGCCAAGCGCGCCCCCATAGAGTTTAGCGTCTGCGCCTTCACGATCGAGCAGGGAAAATTTTTGAGCCCCATCAATCCGCTTGGAGAGTGGATTCGTTCTCGCGGCATCGATTGGACGTACTACCACGATAATCCCAGCCACCGGCTTTTGGACGAACAACCGGATCATGGTTGCGATTTGTGCAGCCGCTATCGGCGGCGCGCAGTCTACGAAGTGGCGAGCGGTCTTGGCGCAAATGTCATTGCTTTCGGCCATACGGCCGACGATTTTGTAGAATCGTTTCTCCGCAACTCCATGTTCACAGGCCGGCTGAGCGCGCTGCCTCCCATCACGATGTCGAGCGATGGCCAGTTCCGTCTCATCCGTCCGCTTTGTTATGTGAAAGAGGAGATCACGACGGCGTGGGCAGCTCGTTCGGCGGCGCCCATCGTTCCCTGTGGTTGCTCGCAGAAAACGGGGACAGTACGCCGCAAGCTTCGTGATCTGTTCGCCGACCTCGAGAAGGAGCATCCTCACCTGCGCGAGACGATGGTCAGCGCGATGGGAAATCTCCAGCCGGAGCGGCTTCTCGATCCGCGGTATCTGGATAAGGAACTTCTGCCCGAAGGGCGAGCAAACCCACACCCGCGGGCGGAGGAGCTGTTCCCAATTTTCATGGATTCGTAACCGTTCTGTTGCAATCAACCAGTTGACCCGTCCCAAGAGGGACTGAGAAGATGAAAGGTCCTCGCACGGCATCAAAGCGAGCCGCTCAAACGTATGAGATTCCTTCCGCGTGAAGAAAAGTTTTACGCCGAGTTCCTGAAGCAAGCGCATTTGATCGAGGAAGCGGTCACCGTGCTCGATGCCGCAGCGCAAATCGGCAACTCCGAGATGGTGGCCGCGGCGAACAAGCTCAAGGAGATCGAGTCCCGAGGCGATGAGATCATTCACGACGTGTTCACACGGCTGAACCAGACGTTCCTGACGCCGCTGGATCCGGAAGACATCCACCGCCTTGCTTCGCACCTGGACAACGTTCTGGATTGTTTGGAGGAATCGGCATACCGAATTTCGGCTTATCCGCTCGAGCCCATTCCCTCTCCCGTCACCAAGCTCACGGCGATCCTGGTGCAACTTAGCCGGGAGATGATCCACGCCTTCGAAGCCCTCAGCCACGACAAACAAATCCTGCAGCATTGCATCGAGATCAACCGACTGGAAAACGATGCCGACGTGGTTTACCGCGTCGCCGTCGCCGAATTGTTTCAGACCGAGACCAACGCGATCGAGCTGATCAAGCGCAAGGAAGTGTACGAGGTGTTGGAGAAGGCCACCGACTTTTGCGAAGACGTGGCCGACGTGCTGCAAGAAGTCGTTGTGAAGAACAGCTAGGCGCATGGACTCCGCAACGCTCCTGGTGATTCTGGTCATCGTCGTCGCGTTGACCTTCGATTACATCAACGGTTTTCACGATGCGGCAAACGCGATCGCCACAGTGGTGGCCACCCGCGTATTGTCGCCGGGGAAGGCCGTCGCATGGGCGGCTTGGTGGAACTTTGCATCGGCGTTCACATTCGGTACCGGCGTGGCGAGCACGATCGGCAGCGGCCTCGTTGACCTGAACAAGATCGATCAGCTTACCTTCCTTGCCGCCCTGATAGGCGCCATCGTTTGGGATCTCATCACCTGGTACTACGGTCTCCCATCCAGTTCGTCGCATGCGCTCATCGGCGGACTCGCCGGCGCGGCCATCGCGAAAGCGGGATTCGCGGCCATCGTCTGGGGTGAGAAGTGGATTCTCACTTTGCTATTCATCCTCCTGGCGCCGCTGCTTGGACTCGCCCTTGCGTGGATATTGATGATCCTGATCTATTGGATTTTCCGTCATTCGTCGCCAGGCAAAATGGATCGCTGGTTTCGCTGGCTGCAGCTCTTTTCATCGGGTATTTTCAGCTACTCGCATGGCACCAACGACGCCCAGAAGACCATGGGCATTATCACGGGCGCGATGTTCACCGCCGGTTGGATCAAATCGTTCGAGGTGCCGGTGTGGGTGATCCTTTCCGCCCATGCCGCCATTGCTCTTGGGACGATGAGCGGCGGCTGGCGCATCATTCATACGATGGGTGGACGCCTTACGCGCCTCAAGCCGCGCAGCGGATTCTGCGCCGAAACGGCGGCGGCTATCTCGATCCTGTTCTCAACAGAATTGAAGATGCCCGTCTCGACCACACACACCATCACGGGCGCAATCGCCGGCGTCGGCTCGATTCAACGCTTCAAGGCGGTACGGTGGGGCGTGGCGACGAATATCATTTGGGCCTGGGTACTGACGATCCCCGCCGCGGCACTTGTTGGCTGGGTGACGATGCATGCGATTGAGTTGGTGCGGTAGAGGCTCACCCTTCAGGACCCCGCGAATAAGAGCGTAGCCCGAATCGTTCATTGAACCAAGCACTACTTTGCGGCGTCCGGAGGCAGCGGGCTGGGGGGACGCGATACTCTGCCCGACATCGCTTCGTTCACGTCGATGTTATTCTTTTTGAGCGTCAGTCCCATGACGCGGTCGATTTCCACTTCGGCCTTGGCGTAGGCTCCCAGAGCCGCAACCTCGTTGGCCTGCGCTTGCGCCAGATCGCGCTGGTACTGAATAACGAAGAACACAGTCGACGCTCCCAGCGCGTATTTCTTCTGTTCGGCCTCGAGCGTTTGCTCCTGCAGGATGCGCTCCTGTTTGGCGGCATCGAAACGCGCGCGCGCCTGCTGCAGCGCGATCATCGCGTTGCTGATATCGACGCGCAATTGGTTCAATTGCTTTTGCTGCTGCAACTCAGACTGCCGCAGACTCAGCGAATCCAACGTCATGTCGGCCTGCGCGGAACGGTTGCGGATAGGGACGTTCAATTGAAATCCAAATGAGTAGTCGGGGAAGTTGCGGCGGAATAGCTGGCCCAGCACGCGGCCATAGTTACCGACGAAAAAGGGATCGACGCGGTCGGGAATCGGAGGGCGTCCGCCAGGCAACGGCAGAGTGTTGCTTGTGCCGGCGAGACCGTTGTTTTGAAAGTTCAATTGCACATCGAGGGACGGCAGCAATTGGCTGCGGCTGCCCTTCAAGCCGATCTTCGTGTTCTCGATGTTGACGCGCGTCTGTTCGAGGTCGGGCCGCGTCGCCAGCGCCTCTTCGTACAGATCTTTCATCGGCCGCACCGGTTGCAACGCGGGAAGGGTGATGGAGTCCATCGGCACGATTCGCGCCTCAGAAATGCTCGGACTGAGGACACCCGTCCGGCTCAACGCATTCTTCAGAATGGTCTCCTGCTGCAGCAGGACGGTCTCGGATTGCAGGAGCTCCTGTTGGCGCCGCGCTACCTGTGCTTCGGCGCTCACGATCTCAATCGGGGCCAGAGTTCCGATTTCCACCTGCTTCTTGTTGTCCTCGTACAGCTTCTGTGCGAGCGCGATGGCCTGTTGCTTCACCTTCAAATCTTCGTTGAAGCTAACCAAGTCCCAGTACAGGTTTTGCACGGCGCTAACCGTGGTAATCAACTGCAGTTGGAACTGGAGGTCGCTCACCTTCATGTTGTTTTTTGCGATGCGGATGTTGCGGTTATTCACCGCGATACCAAAACCTTGCAGCAATCGCTGGCTGATTTGCAGTTGAAAATTGCCACTGCGCGAAGGGTTGATATCGTTCAATGGGTTGTTGGAGCTGACACCCGTCATGTTCCAACCAAGGCTCGCGGTTGTGCCCGTCAACCAGCTCTGCTGGATCGCGTTGCTAAAATTCTGCGAGTTGAAAGCGATCGCCGTCAGCCCCGTCGTGATCGTGTTCGATTGCGGCCGCGTCGAATGGCCTAGATTGAGTGTGCTCACAAAGACGGGATCCAGGTTCTGAAGGGCCGTACCCGTGGCCGTGATCACCGTGCCACCGGCCCCACCACCCGAGGCGGCGCCTGAACTTCCGCTGGCGCCGGTCGCGCCGCTGCCGCCGCCGGTTCCACCCGTGCTACTGCCGATAGCCTGAGTCTGCGCACTTTGCGGACCTTGCTGAATCGTTGGAGGAACGCCGCGTAACAATCCACCAGCCAAGGCGCGTTGCAAGCTAGCGTTGGAAATCATCGGTCCGTAGCGTTGCAGTTCCACGTCGAGATTATTCTCGACGGCCAGAGCGATAGCATCCTGCAGCGTCAAGTAAAGCCGGCCCGCGCGCAATAACGATTCCAGCCGGTTCGAGTTGCCTAGCCGAATCGGCTCAATCTCGGCCGCACGGTAATGCTTAGTGATCGAGTTGAGAAAACCGTTCCGTTCATAAACCGGAGCTTTCGAATTGTCCGTGCTTGCAGACTGTTGTCCGGGCAGACAGCCTGCCACCAGTACCATGCTGCACAAGACCGAAACAAAAGAGCGAAGATTTGTCATGAATCCTTGATTCCTTATACGTGCAAACTGCGCTTGCCGCTTCACCGCGCGCCCGCCTTTCGCAGTCCGGTTCCGATGCACCAGGCGGTTCCGGCACGGCATGGCTACTGCGAGTCTAGACGAACGAACTGGGGGCAATTGTTCCCTGAATTTTCAATGGTATAGTAAGGCTTTCCGGGCCGGCAAGGAGCCACGCCGGCGCTCAGCGCATCATGGAACGACCACCGCGCCGAATACGCGCGACTATCTCTTATGATGGCACGGACTTCCATGGCTGGCAGGTGCAACCGGGACTTCCCACCATCCAAGGCGAGCTGCAAACGGCATTGAGCGAACTCGAGGGCTCCGCTGTGCATGTGGCCGGCTCCGGGCGCACCGACGCAGGAGTGCATGCCATTGGCCAGACGGCCGCTTTTACCCTCACAAATCCGATACCCGTCGACAACCTGCGGCGCGCTGTCAATCACGTGTTGCCGCCCGCCATCCGTGTGATGGAAATGGCCGAGACAGAAGCTCATTTCCATCCGCGGTACCACGCTTCCGCGAAAACCTATGAGTACCGCATCTGGCGGGGCGAAATCTGTTCCCCCTTCGATCAGCGATATCTGCATCATCATCCCTATCCACTCTTTCTTCCGGCGATGAAACAGCTTGCTCCGTTACTCGAGGGTAGACACGATTTCAGCGCCTTTGCCGCCTCCGAAGACAAAGATGAACGCGGCTTTTCCAAAATTCGTACGATCTTCTCGTCTGAAGTTCGGGAGGAGGACAACCAGCTTCTCTATCGTGTGCGCGGCAACGGGTTTCTTAAGCACATGGTTCGCAATATTATGGGCGCTCTTCTCGAGTCCGGGAAAGGGAATCTGGACGAAGCGGGTTTGCGGGCCATGTTACGGCCTGGATTTCTGGACGAACCGGGGGCGCGCAAAGCGGGGCCCCGCGCTCCGGCCTGTGGACTGTTCCTGATCAGCGTCGACTATCCACGTATCCTATTGAACCCACCGCCACGCCCAGAACACGCGGGTCCGATGGGCCAGGATGGAACGGAGGATTGACGTCGAGCGTCACGCGCACTCGGGCCGCTGGTTTCGGCCCCACAATCCAGCCCACCGTCTGCCACCCCTGCTTATCGAAAATAGTCTCGCCCAAATCCTGGCCGTCGACCGTTACCCGCACGCGTATCGGGTTGACGGCAGCAATATGACCCGGGCCAATGT